>CAYPTG010000444.1:0-1977 GCA_964413455.1 uncultured Mycobacterium sp.
GATGAGTTCGCGGATCGCGGTCACAGTTCACCTCAGCCGGTTGTCAACGGTGGGGCCGAGTCTAGCCGGATCAGCCGGATTGCCGGATAGGCTCAGCTCGTGCGGGCCGTGCTGATCGTCAACCCCAACGCCACCTCCACCACCCCGGCCGGCCGGGATCTGCTGGCCCACGCGCTGGAAAGCCGGGTGGAACTGACCGTCGCCCATACCGACCACCGCGGACACGCCGTGGAGATCGCCGAGGCCGCCAAACGCGACGGGCTGGACATCATCATCGTGCACGGCGGCGACGGCACGGTGAACGAAGTGGTCAACGGCCTGCTGGGCCCGCCGGGGGGCGAACGTCCGGCGCCTACCGCGCTGCCGGCGGTGGCCGTGGTGCCGGGCGGGTCGGCCAACGTGTTCGCCCGCGCGCTAGGCATCAGCCCGGACCCCATCGAGGCCACCAACCAGCTGATCGACCTGATCGGTGAGCACCAGCCGGGTAGCTCCTGGCGGCATATCGGCCTGATGGACTGCGCCGAGCGCTGGGCGGTGTTCACCGCCGGGATGGGTGTCGACGGCGATGTGGTGGCCGCGGTGGAGGCCCAGCGGGCCAAGGGCCGCAAGGTCACCGCGGCACGCTACATGCGGATCGGGTTACGGGAGATGGTCGGCCACGCCCGCGCCGAACCGCGGCTCACCGTGCATCTGCCGGACCGGGCGCCGGTGACCGGTGTCCATTTCGCGTTCGTCTCCAACGCCAGCCCGTGGACCTACGCCAACAGCCGCCCGGTGTGGACCAACCCTACGACGACGTTTGAGGGTGGCCTCGGGATCTTCGCCGTCACCAGCATGAATGTGGCGTTCAACCTGCTCATGGTGCGCCGGATGCTGGCCAAGAACGCCAAGATCAAAGGCAAGCACCTGATCCGGCACGACGACCTGCCCTGGGTGCGGATCACCAGCGTCGAACCGATCGCCTGCCAGGTCGACGGGGACTCGCTGGGGCCGCGCACCGATGTGACGTTCACCGCGGTCCCCGACGCGTTGGCGGTGGTCGCTCCGGCCCCGACGGAATCACCGCACCGGCCCTGAACTGGGTAGACTCGGCGTGAGCAGCGGCTTCGCCGACCCTCGATGTGTGATCTGGAACACCCGGAAATCGCCGGCGGAGTGACATTGACCACGGTTGCGCCGAGTTCTATTGACTTCTACGGCGGCTGTGAAACCATCAATGTAACAGTGCGACAACGTTTGTGTGTGCACAGGGTCAACGACCAGTGAACTGGGCGATGACGGCGGCTTGCAAAAGCCCTGACCTTGGTGTGCACACCCTTAGTTAAGGAGCAGCGACAAAAATGGATTGGCGCCACAATGCGGTCTGTCGGGACGAGGATCCGGAACTGTTCTTCCCGGTGGGAAACAGCGGCCCGGCCTTGGCCCAGATCGCTGACGCAAAGCTCGTGTGCAATCGCTGCTCGGTGATCACCGAGTGCCTGACCTGGGCACTGGAGTCCGGCCAGGATGCCGGCGTGTGGGGCGGCATGAGCGAGGACGAGCGTCGCGCCCTTAAGCGTCGCAACGCCCGGACCCGCGCCCGCACCGGCGTCTAACCCGGCTAGATCCGCTCTTCACAACTGTGGCCCCGGCACCCGCCGGGGCCACAGTTGTTTGTGCGGCTTTGTGTGGGCAAGTACGTCGCAGCTGCGCGGTTACGGCGCGGCCGCCCGCACCGAACGCCGGCCGACCGGAACCCGCAGTACCGCATCGGTTCCCCCGCCGGGCGCCAAGCGCATCTCCAGCGACCCGTCGAGTTCGGCGCTCACCAGGGTGCGCACGATCTGCAAACCCAGCCGGTCGGAGGTTTCCAGGCTGAAACCGTCCGGCAGGCCCCGCCCGCCGTCGTGCACCACGATGTCCAGCGAGCGCGCCGAGCGGTCCGCCCGGATCACCACCCGGCCCTGCTTGTCGGCGGGCTCGAACGCATGCTCGATG
>CAYPTG010000445.1:0-1974 GCA_964413455.1 uncultured Mycobacterium sp.
GGTTGTGGGGGATGACGCTGCTGGTGATCGGCGGGGTGTCGGCGGTCTACGGGGTATTGCAGGCATCGGTGGTCACCGATCTCAAGCGGCTGCTGGCCTACTCGACGGTGGAGAACATGGGGCTGATCACCGTGGCGCTGGGCGCGGCCACCCTGCTGGCCGCTTCCGGTGCGGCCGCCGCGGCCACCGTGGCGATGGCCGCCGCATTGCTGCATCTGGTGGCCCATGCGAGTTTCAAATGCCTCGGGTTTCTGTCCGCCGGGTCGGTGCTGGCTGCCACCGGCCTGCGCGACCTGGACCGCCTCGGTGGTCTGGCCCGCCGAATGCCGGCCACCACGATCCTGTTCGGGGTGGCCGCACTGGGCGCATCCGGCCTGCCGCTGGGTGCGGGTTTCGTCAGCGAGTGGCTGCTGGTGCAGTCGCTGATCCACGCCCCGGCACACCAGGACACCCTGGTCGCACTGGCCGCCCCGCTGGCGGTCGGGGCGGTAGCGCTGACCACCGGGCTCGGAGTGGCAGCGATGGTCAAGGCGTTCGGTGTCGGGTTCTTGGCCCGGCCTCGCTCGGATGCCGCCGCCGATGCCCGTGAGGCATCGGTGAGCATGCTGATCGGGATGGCCGCGGCGGCGGGTGCCTGCGTGGTGCTGGCGGTCGCGCCGGTGGTGCTCGCCGCGCCGCTGCGCCGGGTGCTGGGCGTGCTGCCCGCCTCAGCGCAGGCTGATATGACCGGCTTGGGCGCGGTGCTACGCCTGCCCGGGCTGGCCGGGTCGATCGCACCCGGCCTGATCGCCGTCCTGTTGGTGGTCGCGGTGCTGGTGGCGCTGGTTGCGGCGCAGTGGGGAGCGTGGCGCCGCCCGGCTCGAGCGGTGTTGCCGCTGTGGGCGTGCGGCGCCGATGAGCTCACGGCGCGGATGCAGTACACCGCAACATCATTCGGCGAGCCGCTGCAGCGGGTGTTCGACGACGTGCTTCGCCCGGAGACCGCCGTCGAGATCACCCCGCTCGACGAATCGCAGTACCTGGTGGCCAAGGTCGCTTACCGGGCCAGGATCAGCGACGCGGTGCAGGATCTGCTGTACACGCCGGTGACCCGGGCGGTCAGCAGGTGCGCGCAGCGGGTTCGCCGGGCGCACACCGGGAGTGTGCATCTCTACCTGGCGTATGGCGCGCTGGGCGTACTGCTCGTGGTGCTGGTGGCGCGATGAACGTGCTGTCCTATCTGGCCGGCGCCGTGCAGATCGGGGTGGTCATCCTCGGTGCGCCGCTGGTGATCGGGTTGACCCGCCAGGTCCGGGCCCGGCTAGAGGGTCGGGTCGGCGGGGGAGTCGCACAGCCCTGGCGCGATCTGCGAAAACAGCTCGGCAAACAGCAGATCAATCCGCGCGGCACCACCGCCGTCTTCTCCGCGGCGCCGGCCGTATTGGCCGGGACCACCCTGCTGATCGCCGCGGTGGTGCCGCTGGTGGCCACCGGCTCGCCGCTGGACCCGGTGGCCGACCTGTTCGCCGTCGTCGGCCTGCTGTTTCTGGGCACCGTCGCGCTGGCCCTGGCCGGCATCGACACCGGCACGTCGTTCGGTGGAATGGGCTCCAGCCGGGAGATCACCATCGCCGCGCTGGTCGAGCCGACCATCCTGCTGGCGGTGTTCGCGCTGTCCATCCCGACCGGCTCGGCCAATCTGGGGGCCATCGTGGCGCACAGCATCGCCCACCCCGGACAGCTGATGTCGCTGCCCGCGGTGCTGGCGTTCGTCGCGCTGGTGGTGGTGATCGTCGCCGAGACCGGACGGATGCCGGTCGACAACCCGGCCACCCACCTGGAGCTGACGATGGTGCACGAGGCGATGGTCCTCGAATACGCCGGCCCACGGCTCGCGCTGGTCGAATGGGCATCGGCCATGCGGTTGACGGTGCTGCTGGCGCTGCTGGCGAACCTGTTCTTTCCGTGGGGTGTGGCCGGCGCCGATCCGGGCAT
>CAYPTG010000446.1:0-1967 GCA_964413455.1 uncultured Mycobacterium sp.
AGCGCGGTGCGGCGAAGCGCTCCGGATCGAAGGTGCCCGGGTCGTCCCACAGCTCCGGTAGCCGGTGGTTCATCCCCGGCCACAAGTTGATGTCGGTGCCGGCCGGGATGAAGTGCCCGAGGATGGAGCTGTCCCGGACCGCACGGCGCACGGTGAACGGCAGCGGGGTGACCATCCGCAGGCACTCGTTGATCACCAGCTCCAAACTCTCCAGCTTGTCCAGCGCGTCGATGTCCAGTGGGCCGTCGCCGATCCGGGCGCCCTCGTCGCGGCAGCGCTCCTGCCACTGCGGGTTGGCGGCCAGTTGATAGGCCATCGTGGTCAGCGTCGTTGTCGAGGTGTCGTGCGCGGCCATCATCAGGAAGATCATGTGATTGACGATGTCGGTGTCGGTGAACGTGTTGCCGTCCTCGTCGGCGGTGTGGCACAACACGGTCAGCATGTCGGTGCCCTCGGTGCCGCGACGTTCGGCGACCCGCTCGGCGAAGTAGTCCTCCAGCACCGTGCGAGCCCGCAGTCCGCGCCACCACTTGAACGGCGGTACCGATGTTCGGATGATGGCGCCACCGGATCGGGTGGTGGTGTTGTAGGCCTGTTTGATCTTGGTGACCAGCTCGTGGTCACTGCCCGGCGCATGGCCCATGAACACCACCGACGCGACGTCCAAGGTCAGCTCCTTGGCGGCCGGCTGGAACAGGAACCGCGGATCGTCGGCCGACCAATCGGCCACCACCTGGGTAGCTACTGCGTCGATGTGCTCGACGTAGCCGGTCAGCCGGGTGCGGGTGAAGGCCTCCTGCAGGATCCGGCGGTGGTGCATGTGCTCGTCGAAGTCCAGCAGCAGCAGGCCGCGGTGGAAGAACGGCCCGATGATCTGGTGCCAGGCCGAGGTGGTGAAGTCCTTGTTGCGGTTGATGAACACTTCTTGGGTGGCGTCCGGCCCGAGCGCGGTGACCGCCTTGAGGCCCGGCATCTGGCTGTAGTAGACCGGCCCGTGCTGGCGGTACATCTGCAAGAGGAAGTCCGGCCCGCCGCGGAACGTCTCGATCATGTGACCCAGCAGCGGTAGGCCGGTGTTGCCCATGACGGGTTTGAGGTCGCTGCCGACCGGCGGTTCGGCGAAGACGAACTCGGGCCAGTCCGTCTTGCGCAGCCGATCGTCGAGCATGCCCATCCCGGGGATGGTGTTCATGGTGGGGGTCAGCCGGCGCCGAGCCTGATCCAGCAGGTAGTGCCGGGTGCTGGTGGTGGTCATCGAAGCTCCTTGAGCGGGCCGATGGGACCGGCGTCACTGTCATCCTCCGACCGAAATTGACGGGTGTCAAGTTTGCTTCTGTCTCGGCGCGGCTGCAAGGTGGACAGGGTGAGCGCACCGCAGAACGCCGCCGTCGATCTGCCGGGCGTACCCCGGCGTCGCGGCGACCGGCAGCGCGGCGCGATCGTGGCCGCGGTGCGGGAGCTGCTGCAGGAAAAGCCGTTCGCCGAACTGTCGGTCAGCTCGATCAGCGACCGCGCGGGGGTGGCCCGGTCCGGCTTCTACTTCTACTTCGACTCCAAGTACGCGGTGCTCGCCCATATCGTCGGTGAGATCGCCGGGGAGCTGGAAGACCTGACCCATGACTTCGCTCCGCGCGGTGCGGACGAGACGCCGTCGGACTTCGTCACCCGGATGATCGGCAGTGCGGCAGCGGTTTACGCCCACAACGACCCGGTGATGTCGGCGTGCAACACCGCCCGCGGCAGCGACGCGGAGATCCGCGACATCCTCGACGGCTACAACGAAGCCGTCATCGACCAGGTGGTGCCCATCGTGGAAGCCGAGATCGCCGGCGGCACCGCCGACCCGATCACCGACGACGTCCGCGCCCTGGTGCGCACGCTGTGCAGTGCCACCGCGCTGACGCTGTCCGGCGAATCGCTGTTCACCGGCCCCGACCGGGACCGGCACCGGGCCGTGCGGGTGCTGG
>CAYPTG010000447.1:0-1963 GCA_964413455.1 uncultured Mycobacterium sp.
CGCCCAAACCGACAAATGGGCGTGGTTTTGCGAGTGGATCGCGACATTTCGTCGAGTTGGGCAATCAGGTTGAGCCGGGGCTAGGGCTGGCCTAGCTCCATACCAGCTTGATCGACCACTCGGCATGCGGCAGATCGCGCAGCTGACCGTCCTGATCCTGCACCAGCGTCAGTAGCTGCACCACCAACCCGGACAGCGGCCCGCGCTGCGGGTCGACGGTCGGGATCGTCACCGCCGTCTGGGTGCCGGGCCGGTAGGCCGACGTGGTGGTGTCACGCTCGTCTTCGTAGACCCGCAGCAGCCGCCACGGCGCGCTGCTGATCAGCGCCGGCACTGACAACTGCACCGGATAACGCGCATTGACCGCCAGCTCGCCCTGCGCCCCGCCCCGGGCGCAGTCGTTGAGATCCACCACATTGCAGTACAGGTACGGGTCCACCCGCACCGTCGTCCCGCGGGAGTAGGCGCTGATCTGCGGCAGCACCCGGCCGTGCCCGCGGGTCAGCGCCCAGGCGCCGACGCCGGCGCCGACGGCGGCCAGCACCGTCAACGCCGCCATAATCCAGCCGAGGTGCCGTTTCATCGGGTGCCCATTCACCTCCGCGCCACCGCCATCCCCTCCGGCTCGGCGACCACCGGGCGGTTGCCGCCGAAGCCGGGGATCAGCGAGGCGCCGCGGTAGCTGACCACCGTCTGCGCCAACCCCAGGATGAGCAGCGAGCTGATCGCGGTGAAGCCCACCCACAGCTCGGTGTAGACCAGCACGCCCAGCGCCCCGCCGAGTACCCAGGCCAGCTGCAACATCGATTCGGATCGTCCGAACGCCGACGCCCGGGACTCCTCGGGTAGGTCGTCCTGCAGCGATGCGTCCAGCGACGCCTTGGCGATCGCGCTGCACCCGGAGGTGACGAAGGTGGCCACCGCCGCCACCACCAGGCTTCCGGCCACCGCCGCCGCCAGTGCCAGCGCGGTCACCGCCGCGGCGGCCCACACCACCACCCGGGCCGGCCGGCCCAGCTGCAGGCGCGCCGCGGTGAAGTTTCCGGCGAAGTTACCGACACCGGCCGCCGCGCCGATGGTGCCCAGGATCCCCAGCTGCACCCACCCGCTGGCGTCGTGCGCCTTGGCCACGAACGCCGGATACAGGAACAGGAACCCGACCATCGCCTTGATGGTGCAGTTGCCCCACAGCGAGGTAATGATGTTGCGGCCCAACGGTTGTCGTCGTGGACCCCCGGTGGAGATTACCTCGGTCGGTTGATCGTCGAGCCAATCCCACTCACCACCTCGCCCGTGGTAAGTCAGCGTGGTGGGAACCTCACCTTCGGTGACCTCCACCCATTTCGGGATGCGCATCGTCAGCGACGCCCCGGCCAGGGTCACGAATACCACTACGAACAGTGCGCCCGGCAGGTCCAGCAGGGTGGACAAGACGTACTCGGCGGCCGCGGCCAGCCCGCCGCCGATGATCGTCCCGCCGATCAGCCCGAACATCGTCAGCCGGGAGTTGACCCGGACCAGGTCGATCGTCGGTGGCATCACCCGTGGGGTGACCGCGCTGCGTAGCACCGAGAAGGACTTGGACAGCACCATCATTCCCAGCGCGCACGGATAGAGCACCCAGGACGGGAACCCTCCGGTAGCGGGGTCGAAGTTCATGATCAGCACCACCGCCAGCACGGTGCGCACCAGAAACGAGATGGCCAGCGCCGCCCGCCGGCCGTGCTGGATGCGATCGAGCGCCGGACCGATCAGCGGCGCGATCACCGCGAACGGCGCGATGGTGATCAGCAGGTACAGCGCCACCTTGCCCTTGCTCTCGCCGCTGGCCGCGGCGAAGAACAGCGTGTTGGCCAGCGCCACGGCCATCGCCGAGTCGACGGCGAAATTGGCCACCACCGGCCAGGTCAGTGCCGTCAGGCCGGACTTGTCGGCGCCGTCGGCGGTCGCGGCCCGATGCACC
>CAYPTG010000448.1:0-1963 GCA_964413455.1 uncultured Mycobacterium sp.
GTAGTGTTTCCACACGCCAGCGCCTCCCACTCGCCTCATGTCTTAAACAACACGACAGCAGGAACAACAGCCATGGATAGCACGTCGGAGGAGACGTTTTCGGCTCCCACCTCAGCGCCTAATTCAGACGTCACCATTTCCGCCGTTGTATGCGCATATACCGACGCCCGACGGGCATTGTTGGACGGCTCCATCGAGTCCATTTCGGCGCAACTGCAACCTGGCGACGAATTAATCGTCGTGATCGACTACAACGACGAACTCTACGAGCGGGTGTCGGCGCAATACGGGTCGGTGGCCACGGTCGTTCCCAACCGGAATGAACAGGGACTCTGTGGTGCCCGTAACGCCGGCGTCCAGGCCTCGACGGGCAGCGTTGTGGCATTTGTCGACGACGACGCGCAGGTTCAGCCCGGCTGGCTGGAACGCCTGCGCAGCGACTACCGCGACCCGGCGGTGACCGGTGTCGGTGGCACTGCCCAACCGGTGTGGCCCGCCGAGCGGCCGGCCTGGTTACCCCTGGAGTTCGACTGGATTGTCGGCTGCAGCTACCGCGGCCTGCCGGTCAAGCCGACCAAGGTCCGAAATCTGTTGGGCTGCAATATGTCTTTTCGGCGCGAAGCGCTGGAAAGCGTCGGCGGCTTCAACCCCGATATCGGTCAGGTCGACGGCAGCATGTTGCGGGCCGACGAGACCGAGTTCTGCATCCGGCTCAGCCAAAAGACCGACGATCCCCTGCTGATGTTGGATCCTGATCTCAAGGTGAGCCACTGGGTAACCGAGGATCGGACCGAGTTCCGATATTTCCTGAGCAGGTGTTTCTGGGAAGGTTACGCAAAGCAGCGGCTCAACAAGATGTTCGGCAATATTGATACGTTGAGCACCGAGCGCAACTACGTTTACCACGTCTTGCCGGCGGCTTTCGGCCGCGGATTGAAAGGCAGCATTACCTCCCGGGGAAATCGGTTGGCCAATCTTGGGCAAAGTGCCGCCATCGTTGCCGGACTCACCACAACGACATACGGATACGCATATTCGCTGGTAAAGCACGGCCTCCGACGGAAATGACCGAGACCCGCGACGGAGCCGCAAATAAAATCAGACCGATGGATTAGAATCCGGCCGATGAAGAACTGCCTGCGCCGTCTGGGTGCGCTTACCGCCGTGGTCGCGATGCTGGCCTTAGCCCCGTGCGCGGCGGCCGACCCCGACGATGGCAGCCCAGCACCGGTGGCGGACGCGACCACGCTATCGCTGGCCGATCTCGGTGCCACCGACACGATTTGGTTCGACGCCCGCCGGGACATCACCGTCAGCACGTTCTCGTTCATCGTTCCGCCGGGTCTGACACCGGAGACGTTGAACACGACGCTGGAGATCCCGGTCGAGCTGCAATACGGCCATATCACCGCAACCCAGGACGGCAAGACGCTGAGCCGGATGCCGCTGCCGCTCAAAGACGAAGCGCAGCTGGTCATTCCACTCAAAGGGGCTAAGGCCACCAATAACTGGGCGGCGGTGACGCTGACGGTGACCGCCCTCCCGCTGGACCGCTATTGCTGGGATCCGCTGGCCCCGATCCGGCTGGTCAACAGCTCGATCAGTTTCTCCGGCAACCGGACGCCCCCCAAGAATGTCGCGAGCTTCCTGCCGCCCACACTGAGCAAGCTGAGCATCGCGGTGCCCCCGAAACCGTCCCGCGCGGAATCCGAGACGGCAATTCAGCTGGCCGCCGCAATGGCGGCGCGCTATGGCTGGATGAACACCAACATCTCCGTGGTACCGATCGCCGACGGCCCCGGAGATCCGCGGATCGCCGGGGACCGGCAGATCGTCGTCAAGGAAAACCCCGACAAGGGGGCCACGCTGCAGGCGGGGAAGAGCGTTCCGACGCTGCTCATCTCCGGACCCGGCGACGAACTGGCCAACCAGGCGCGGCTGCTCTCGGACCCGACGCTACCCT
>CAYPTG010000449.1:0-1955 GCA_964413455.1 uncultured Mycobacterium sp.
GCGCCGTTGCCGATCACGCCGACCTCGCCGTCGAGCTTGACGTAGTTGAGGTCGTGCTGCTTGGCCTTGAGCTCCAGCGGGTCGGTGGCCTCGGCGTCCTCGAACTGGGCGTGGTCGGGATGCCGGAAGTCGGCGTTGCCGTCGAGGGTGACCTTGCCGTCCAGGGCCAGGATCTGGTCGTCCGGGGTGCGCACCAGGGGGTTGACCTCCACCAGGGTGGCGTCCTCACCGACGAACACCTCCCAGAGCTTGGCGATGGTGACCGCCGCGGCGTCCAGCACTTCGGCCGGCAGGTGACCCCGTTCGGCGATCGAGCGGGCAAATGCCACGTCGACGCCCTTGGTGGCGTCGACCGGGATCTTGGCCAACCGCTCGGGCTTGGTGGCCGCGACCTCTTCGATCTCCACACCGCCTTCCACCGAGCACATCGCCAGGTAGGTGCGGTTGGCCCGGTCCAGCAGGAAGGAGATGTAGTACTCCTCGGCGATATCGCTGGCCTCGGCCACCAGCAGCTTCTTAACGATGTGGCCCTTGATGTCCAAACCCAGGATGTTGCCGGCCTCGGTGTAGGCGTCTTCCGGGGTGGCGGCGTACTTAACGCCACCGGCCTTCCCGCGTCCACCGGTCTTGACCTGGGCTTTCACCATCACCGGCCGGCCGATCTCCTCGGCGATGGCCTTGGCGTCGGCGGCAGAGGTGGTGACTCGGCCGGGGGTGGACGGGACGTTGTGCTTGGCGAACAGTTCCTTCGCCTGATACTCAAAAAGGTCCATCGGGCTCTCTTACTTGTCTGACGTAGTTGACGAAGACGCTCCGGGGGAACTGTAACCGCAGGCGACGGGCCTGATTGACGAGATCACCCGATCGGTTCGCGGCGCAGGTAAGTCGGGTGATTCAAATCACAATTCCCGAGCAAAGTTTTACCCGGGTTGCCACCCGGGGGTGGCATTGGTTACCGTCTCCTGCGGCTCTAGATAACGCTTCGGTCACGGACTCGAGGACTTGGATTTTGACGCAGCTTAGGTCGGCCCCGCCTGCAAGGACGCGCGCTCGGGCCACGAAGACGTCCGTCGATCTCGACAGCATGCGCGACGTCAAGGATCTGACTCCCCTGCTTGAGGTGCCGGAACGGTTCGCCGCCAAGCCGGCCGCGCGGGCCGAGCGCCCGGTGTTCAGCAGCACCGAAGACACCGACCTGCTGCCCCGCACCCCCCAGCACCGCCGCCAGCCGACCAGCGCCGCCAAGGGCCGAGTGCTGATCGCCGCGATGGCCGCCGGAGCCGCAGCTGCCGCCGCCTACACGGTGGTCAAGCCGGACGACCAGAACATCACCCGCACCGTGCTGGCCTCGGAGAAGACCGCACTGCTCGACGGTGCAATGAACCGTGGCGCCGAAGTGGTGTCGGTCAAGCCGGCCGCCAACGCCGCGGTGCACGCCGAGGAGCAGGCCCGGGGTGTGGCGTACGCCGCCGAGCGCGCCGCCCGTGAGGCGCTGCTGCAGCGCCCGCTGTACGTACTGCCGACGCACGGCGTGTTCACCTCCGGTTTCGGCTACCGCTGGGGTGCGCTGCACGCCGGGGTCGACCTGGCCGCGCCGATCGGCACCCCGATCTACGCCGCTTCGGACGGCGTCGTGATCGACGCCGGACCGACCGCCGGCTACGGCGCCTGGGTCAAGCTGCGGCACGCCGACGGCACCGTGACCCTCTACGGCCACATCAACACCTGGGACGTGCAGATCGGTCAGCGGGTGTTCGCCGGCGACCAGATCGCCACCGTCGGCAACCGGGGCTACTCCACCGGCCCGCACTGCCACTTCGAGGTGCTGCTCGGCGGGACCAACCGGATCGACCCGGTGCCGTGGCTGGCCTCACGCGGAATCTCCGTCGGGCCCTACACCGGCTAGGTCTAATTCGCCGGGCTCCTCAGCGGCTCACTACGCTGCGCCGCATCGT
>CAYPTG010000450.1:0-1951 GCA_964413455.1 uncultured Mycobacterium sp.
GCCGCTGCCCACCCCATCCCCGGGCAGCGGCGGCCCTGCTTTTAGCTGATTGGTCTAGCCTGGAAGCAGAAATCGACATTCTTGGGAGTGCGTAAATGGGTATCAACGTGGGTATCAACGCCTCGGCTCGTGGCCGACAGTTTCTCTACATTGCGATGGGTGCCGCCGTCGCGCTGACCCCGGTCACCGTCGCCGCGATCGGGTCTCCGGATACCGCACCGCGGGTGCTGGCGGACTGCAATGACGTCGTCGACACCACCGATAGCTTCTCGATGGACTGCGTACCGACCGTGATGCCGGACGTCAGCGATCAGCTCACCGAGGCCGAAGTCGCCCTGCCGGGCTTCAACGCCGTCCCCGGTGGTAGCGCTGAAGGTGGCGGTGGGCACGACGGTGGCGGTGGGCACGGTCGCTAAACACCGGGGGGCGTACTTCACCGTTGCCGCCGAACTGCCGGGAGCCGCGGGACGCAGCGGAGTCATCCACACCCCACACGGGGACATCCGCACACCGGCGTTCATAGCTGTCGGGACAAAGGCCACGGTCAAGGCAGTGCTGCCGGAGACGATGGCCGCACTCGGCGCTCAAGCGGTGCTCGCCAACGCCTACCACTTGTACCTGCAGCCGGGCCCGGACGTCGTCGCCGAAGCCGGCGGTCTTGGCGCGTTCATGAATTGGCCGGGCCCGACGTTCACCGACAGTGGCGGGTTTCAGATCATGTCGCTGGGTGCGGGGTTCCGCAAGGTGCTGATGGCCGACCCGGACCGGGCGCAGGCCGACGATCTGGTCGCCCATGGAAAGCAGAAACTGGCCCACGTCGATGACGACGGTGTCACGTTCATCAGCCACCTGGACGGCTCCACCCACCGGTTCACCCCCGAGGTGTCCATCGGTATCCAGCATCAGATCGGCGCGGACATCATCTTCGCCTTCGATGAGCTGACCACCCTGGTCAACACCCGCGGATACCAGGAGGAGTCGCTGGCCCGCACGCATGCCTGGGCGCAGCGCTGCCTGACCGAACACCGCCGGTTGGCCGGATTGGAGGTGCCGTCCCGGCCTCCGCAGGCGCTCTTCGGGGTGGTTCAGGGCGCCCACTACGAGGATCTGCGCCGCCAAGCCTGCCGGGGACTGGAAAGCATCGTCGACGAAAACGGTTGCGGCTTCGACGGTTACGGCATCGGCGGGGCACTGGAAAAGCAGAATCTGGCCACCATCGTCGGCTGGTGCACCGAGGAGCTGCCCGATGAAAAACCCCGCCACCTGCTGGGTATCAGCGAGCCCGACGACCTGTTCGCGGCGATCGAGGCCGGTGCCGACACCTTCGACTGCGTGTCTCCGTCGCGGGTGGCCCGTAACGCCGCGGTCTACGCCCCGACCGGCCGGTACAACATCACCGGCGCACGGTACCGGCGCGACTTCACCCCGATCGACGACGAATGCGATTGCTACACCTGCGCCCACTACACCCGCGCCTACATCCACCACCTGTTCAAGGCCAAGGAGATTCTGGCCGCGACGTTGTGCACCATCCACAACGAACGCTTCGTCATCCGGCTGGTCGACCGCATCCGCGAGGCCATCGACGTCGGTGACTTCGCCGAACTGCGTGACGACGTGCTGGGCCGCTACTACGGTGACCGGAGTTCGGTGTGAACGGAGTTGCCATGAAGACACACGCAAAGTCGGTGCTGCTGTTCGTGACGGTGCTGGCGGTGGCCCTCGTCGCGGCGGTGGCCTTCAGCCGGTTCATCGAGCAGCGCAAGGGTGATGCGGCGCGGCCGAGCGCCTCGGATTCCAGCCTGCTGGTCCTGACCTGGGGGCCCAGCTTCTGCACGCTGAACCCGTCCAACCGGGGCTGCCGGTCCGGTCATATGAGCAAACTCGGACACAGCTTCGTGCTGCACGGTCTGTGGCCGCAACCGTCGACCGAACAGTACTGCGATGTGCC
>CAYPTG010000451.1:0-1930 GCA_964413455.1 uncultured Mycobacterium sp.
GGAGATCGCGCGCGCAGCACTGACCCGCGCGATCCACAAGCTGCCGATCAAGGCACGCATCGTGACCCGAGAGGAGCAGTTCTGATGGCCGTAGGCGTTGGCGCCGGCGAGTTGCGCGAACTGAACGAGGAGCAGTTGACCACCAAGCTCCGGGAGGCCAAGGAAGAGCTGTTCAATCTGCGCTTCCAGTCGGCCACCGGGCAGCTGTCCAACAATCATCGGCTGCGCACGGTTCGCCGGGAGATTGCGCGCATCTACACGGTGCTGCGCGAGCGTGAGCTGGGCCTGGCCTCCGGGCCCAGCGGTGAGGAGTCGTAATCATGGTGGAGACAAAGAAGGCGTCGGGTACAGCTCCCGGTGCGAAGCACACCCCGGCTACCGAGAAGCCCCGCGGCCGTCGTAAGACCGCGATCGGCTACGTGGTCAGCGACAAGATGGAGAAGACCATCGTCGTCGAGCTGGAGTCCCGCGTGCAGCACCCGAAGTACGGCAAGATCATCCGGACCACCAAGAAGGTCAAGGCCCATGACGAGGACGGCACCGCCGGTATCGGCGACCGCGTCTCGCTGATGGAGACCCGTCCGCTGTCGGCCACCAAGCGCTGGCGGCTGGTGGAGATCTTGGAAAAGGCCAAGTAGCAAAGGGCAAGTAGCTCAGTCGAAGCGGAGCAGTACCAGCGAGCAGTCGTCGCCGAACAGGCCGGTCGCGGTGCGGTCCTGGAGTTCTTTGGCGAGCAGTTCGAGGGTCCAGCCCGGTGTCGCCGATACCGCGGCGCACAATGCCACGAAATCCGGCAACGACCATGTCGTGCCCTCGAGTGGCGGCAGCTCGAATGCGCCGTCGCTGTACAGCAGAAGTTCGCTGTCCGGCGGAATCGTGCAAGTGTCGCAAGCGAATTCGGTATCGATAAACATGCCGACCGGAACCGACTGGCTCGCCAGCCGGATCGGATCGGCGTCGCCAGCGAGGATCAGCGCGGGCGGGTGGCCGGCGCCGGCATAGCGCAGAGTGTGGTTGGACGCCTGATATACCCCGTACCACATGGTGAAGTAGTTGCCACCGTGGTCGCTCATCGGGAACTTCTCGTTCAACTCGGTCAGCACGCGGTCCGGTTCCAGCAACGTCGAGGGCGCAAACGCGCCGGAGCGCAGCAGGCTGTGCACCGAAATCGCTTCCAGCGCAGGGGCAATGCCGTGTCCGGAGACGTCGATCAGATAAACCGCCAGGTGATCGTCGTCGACCCATCGGTAGTCGAAGCAGTCGGCGCCCAGCTCATGGGACGGCAAGTAGTGCTGGAATACCGGGACGGTACCGGCCAAGTCGCCGGGCAGCAGTGCGGACATGTAGGCCCCGGCGGTCTTGAGTTCGGAGCGCAACCGCTCGCGCTGGGCATCGAGGCGCTGGGTCAGTGCCCGGTTCTGCTGATGGCGCCGGGCGAGTTGCTGGCGGGTGTGCACCTCAGCGGTGACGTCGACGATGTGTGCGATGAAGAACTCCACCTCGCCCCGGTCATCACGCAGGCAGTCAACCGACAGCTCGCCCCAGATGGGGTATCCATCGGCATGCAGGAACTGCTTGGTCAGCCGGTAGCAGTTGCTCAGGGCTGGTTCCGGTGAGTCGTCGGCGGCAAGTTCTTGCCAGGTCTTGGTTTTCAGCGTCTTGGCGTCGTAGCCGAAGAAGTCACACACCGCTTGATTGACCATGTCGAGGTGGCTGCTGGGGCTGATCAGACATATTCCGATTGCCGCGTTGTCCACCAGGCGCCGGTATATCGCGTCCGGCTGGGCGGCGTGGTGATCGGTGCGGTCCATCGCCGGTGACGGTACTCGTCACCGGCGCCATGTCGATGGGTGGCGCAGCGGCGTTTCGCCGAACCATTTACGGTCGCACCGATATGCTCGCTGCCGACGAGAAGGGGGATGGCGGATGG
>CAYPTG010000452.1:0-1925 GCA_964413455.1 uncultured Mycobacterium sp.
GAGTGCGCCCAGCTCCTGGCGACTCGGCGCGGACTCCCGGGAAGCATCGGAAAAACCACGTGTCATGCCCCCAGCGTGGGCCGGATCGCCGACAAAACCCGTCGGGCAGATGCCGCCACCCCGGGGTTATCCCCAGATTCGCACCCATACACAGCCCGCGGTCCGTCACTCCGGAAGGCGCAGCTCCGGCTTCTCCACCTCTTCGATGTTGACGTCCTTGAAGGTGATCACCCGGACCTGCTTGACGAACCGGGCAGGCCGGTACATGTCCCACACCCAGGCATCGGCCAACCGCAGCTCGAAATACACCTCGCCGTCGGTGTTACGCGGCACCAGCTCAACGCTGTTGGCGAGATAGAAACGGCGCTCGGTCTCCACGACGTAGCTGAACTGCCCCACGATGTCCTTGTATTCGCGGTACAGCGAGAGCTCCATCTCGGTTTCGTACTTCTCGAGATCTTCGGCACTCATCGGTTCAGCGTCCCTCGTCGTCGTGTGTTGGTTCCATCTTGTCTCACCGCTGGCCGCCGCGCGCCGCCGTCGCCAATTCGCCCCGAGACTCGTCACTGTGGGCCGCCGCGACCCGCCGAACGTTGATGAACGACCGGCGATGCTGGCCGGACGGCCCCAGCTCGGTCAGCGCCGCGGTGTGTGCGGCCGTGCTGTACCCCTTGTGCTCGGCGAACCCATAACCCGGATGGTCGTCGTCCATGGCGACCATCAGCCGGTCCCGGCTGACCTTGGCCAGCACGCTGGCCGCCGCGATACAGGCCGCCGCCGCGTCCCCGCCGATCACCGGCAGCGACGGCATCGGCAGGCCCGGCACCCGGAATCCGTCGGACAGCACGTAGCCGGGCCGCACCGACAGCCCCGCCACCGCCCGCCGCATGCCCTCGATATTTGCCGCGTGCACGCCGCGGCGGTCCACCTCGGCGACCGGGATGAACACCACGTGGTAGGCCAGCGCGTAGCGGCGGATCAGCGGGAACAGTTCCTCGCGGGTCTTCTCGGTGAGCTTCTTGGAGTCGTCCAGGGCAGCCAGACTTTCGAATCTGTTGGGCCCCAGCACGCAGGCCGCGACCACCAGCGGGCCCGCGCACGCGCCGCGGCCGACCTCGTCGACCCCGGCCACCGGCCCCAAACCGCCGCGGTAGAGCGCCGATTCCAGGGTCCGCAGCCCCGATGACCGCCGGATAACGGTGCGTGGAGGCCAGGTCATCGCCGGCATATCAGCCCTGCGGATCGAACGAAGACACACCACCCCAGCGCGAGGGCGGCCACGCGATGAACCGGGCCTTTCCGATGACGTCGTCGACCGGCACCGTCCCGGTCGCCGGGTCACCGGTGCACAAGACACCCTTCTGCGCCTGGGCCGGGGCGCTGGTGCAGTGCGCCCGGGAGTCCGCCGAATGGGTGCGGTTGTCGCCCATCACCCACACCCGGCCCTCGGGAACCTCCACCGGTCCGAACTCATTGCCCAGGCAGGGATAGACGACCGGGTCGGCCATCATGGTCGACGGGTCCAGGTAGGGCTCGTTGAGTTTCTTGCCGTCGACGGTCAGGCCGGTGTCGGCGCGGCACTGGACCGTCTGACCGCCGGTGGCGATGATCCGCTTCACCAGATCGTTCTCATCCGGCGGCACGAACCCGATGAACGACAGCGCGTTCTGCACCCAGCGGACCGCGGCGTTGTCCGACCGGATCGACTTGTAGCCGACGTTCCAGTTCGGCGGTCCTTTGAAGACCACCACGTCACCGGGTTCGGGTGCACTGAACCGGTAGGTCATCTTGTCGACCATGATCCGGTCGCCGACGCACCCCTTGCAGCCGTGCAGGGTGGGCTCCATCGACTCCGACGGAATCAGGTACGGACGCGCCACAAAGGTCAGCATCACGTAGTACAGCAGGACCGCGGTGCCCACCAG
>CAYPTG010000453.1:0-1922 GCA_964413455.1 uncultured Mycobacterium sp.
GGCAGGTATCGCCGGCCCGCGGCGATCTCGCCGCGCAGGAAGTCGCCCAAGGCCGCGATCTGGTCGGCCACCGGTTCCAGCGCCTGCGCCCAGCCGTCATCGACGAGTTCGCGCAGGGGCCGGGCGGTCACGCAGGTAAACCTACCGGCTCGCATCGCCGAGGCGGGGCCCAGCCGAACGGGTTCAGTCGAACGACTGCCAGCCCGCCGATCCGGACCACGGCTGCCCGTCGACGAGCACCGCGGGCGTACCGGAACGCACCGCCCCGATCACCCGCCAACCGTGCGGCGGATAGTCCGGGAAGCAGGCCACCAGGGCGTGATCCTCACCGCCGCCGAGAACCAGCGACCACGGGTCGGCCCCGACCGCCCGGGCCGCCGGAGTGATCGCCTCGACGTCCTCGCGCAGCGACGTCGCACGCAGGTCCAGCACCGCCCCGGAAGCCGCCGCCAAATGCCCGAGGTCGGCCAACAGCCCGTCGGACACATCGGTCATCGCCTGCGCACCGGCCTCGGCGGCGGCCCGGCCCTGCCCGTACGGCGGGCGGGGCACCCGGTGGCGGGAGCGTAACTCATCAAAACCGTCAATCTCGTTGTCCAGCAGTAGAAATCCTGCGGCCGAGCGGCCCAGATCCCCGGCTATCGCGATCACCGATCCGGCCCGGGCCCCGCTGCGCAGTACTGGCTCACGTCCGCCGAGATCGCCCAGCGCGGTGACCGACACCACCCACTGCGGGCTGGCCACCAGGTCGCCGCCGACGATCCCGGCGCCTACCGCAGCCGCTTCGGCCCACATCCCGTCGGCCAGTTGATAAGCCAGTGCCGCCGCGGTGTCTCGGGGTGCACCGAAGCCGACGACGAAGCCGGTGACCGTCGCCCCCATCGACTCGACGTCGGCGGCATTCTGCGCGATCGCCTTGCGGCCGACCTGCTCGGGGGACGACCAGTCCAGCCGGAAATGCCGGCCCTCGACGAGCATGTCGGTGCTGACCACCACCCGGGTGTCCGGCGCATCCAGCACCGCGGCGTCATCGCCGGGTCCGACTCGCACCCCGGCCGTGTGGTTGCGTCCGGCCACCAGAGCGTCGATGACGCCGAACTCCCCCACCTCGCCCAGCGTGGGGCCGGAAACCTGGGAAGTCTGGGACGTCTGGGCCACAACTCCTCCTGCGGTACCGTAAACGCCAAGTCTAGTGCGGTGAGAAGACTGCGGTAGGAAGACTGAGGAGACGAGGTTGCCCAGCAATCCCGCCGAAACACCGCCCCGAGCCCTGATTGTCGCCGCGGCGCTGCTCCCGGTGGCGGCGATCGGAGCGATTATCGCGCTGGCCGCCTCCCAGCAGAGTCCTGCCCCGCCGGTCGTCATCGCCACTGTGCCCGCACCGCAAGCCGGCGCCGCCGAATGTCAGAGCCTGCTGTCCGCGGTTCCCGAGCAGTTGGGCGACTACCAGCGCGCCGAGACCGCCGACCCGACACCGGCAGGGGCGGCAGCCTGGCGTCCTACCGAACGTCCGAGCAACGAGCCGGTCATCATGCGCTGCGGGCTGGACCGACCGGCCGAGTTCGTCGTCGGCGCCCCGATCCAGATGGTCGACGACGTTCAGTGGTTCCGATTGCAGGACGCCGACGCCCGGCGCAGCACCTGGCTGTGCGTGGACCGGCCGGTGTATGTGGCGCTGACGCTGCCGGACGGTTCGGGCCCTACACCCATCCAGCAGCTGTCCGCGGTGATCGACAAGAATATGCCGGCGGTGCCGATCCGGCCGGCGCCCGCGCGTTGAGTCGACTCGAGCGGCGCCCAGGCCCGATTGTCTCGCTCCTCCTCCGGCGCTACCGCGCCGGCATCGTCGACTCGACTACCCGGTTAGGCGTTGGGACGCCGGCCGTGGTTGGCCTTGCTGTGCTTACGATCGCGCTTCTTGC
>CAYPTG010000454.1:0-1908 GCA_964413455.1 uncultured Mycobacterium sp.
GTTGGTGTGGAACACCGCACTGGTCTTGCCGTGCAACAGTTCCGGTGCGCGATCGACCGTCGCACCGAAGGCCACGCCGATCGCCTGGTGGCCGAGGCACACCCCGAGCAGCGGGGTACCGGCAGCGGCGCATTGGCCGACCAGGCCGATCGAGGCGCCGGCCCGCTGCGGGGTACCCGGGCCGGGGCTGAGCAGCACACCGTCGAATTCCTCGGCGACCGTGGCCAGCTCGGCAGCACCGGCCAGTCGGGCGTCGTCGTTGCGCCAGACGTCGGCGTGCACACCGAGCTGTCCCAGGTACTGGACCAGGTTGAACACGAAACTGTCGTAGTTGTCGACGACCAACACCCGCACGTCTGACAGGCTAGTCTCTAGGTGCTTCGGCACCATTGTCAGCACCGCCGTCAGTGAAGGTAGCCATGCCCAAGTCAAAGGTTCGCAAGAAGAACGACTTCGCCGCCAGCTCGGTGAGCCGCACCCCGGTGAAGGTCAAGGCCGGACCGTCGAGCATGTGGTTCGTCGTGCTGTTCATCGGCCTGATGCTGATCGGGCTGGTGTGGCTATTGGTGTTCCAGCTGGCAGCTTCCGGATACAACACCCCCGAGCCGTTGCAGTGGATGTCGGACCTGGGTCCGTGGAATTACGCGATCGCGTTCGGCTTCATGATTTCCGGTCTGCTGCTCACCATGCGGTGGCGGTGACTCCGATCACCCTGAACTACCGACGTGGTGCCAATCACACGCTTGTGATTCATCCCCACTGTGGATAGTGCCTGTGGATAACTCCCCTTTGGGACCGGTAAACGCCTGGTCACCACCGATTCCGGGTATCGTCGGCATCGCGTTCGTCGGTCTGCTGATGGGGCTAGCCTCCGCAACGCTGCCGGCCGACCCGCCAGGACGTTTCCTCACCGGACTGGCCGCCGTCGGGCTACTGGTCTTCGCCGCCGGTTCCTGGCGTGGACGGCCCCGGCTGGCGATCACCGGCGACGGCCTGGTCTATCGCGGCTGGCTGCGCACCCAGACGCTGCGCCGCGAGGACATCGCCGTTATCCGAATCACCGAGTTCCGCCGCTGGGCCCGCACCGTACGGCTACTGGAGATCGACATGACCTCCGGGCAGCTGATCGTGCTGAGCCGATGGGATTTGGGCGGGGATCCGCTGGATGTCCTCGATGCCCTCACCGAGGCCGGCTACGCGGGCCGCTGAGCCCTCGGCCCCCGGTCCGGGTATCGGACCGGCTCCCTTATCAGGAGATGGTGACCGACTCGATCACCACGTCGTCGTTGGGGCGGTCGTTGCGGTCCACGGCGGTACCGGCGATCGCGTCGACGACCTGCTGGGACGCCGGGTCGACGACCTCACCGAAGATGGTGTGCTTGCGGTTCAGGTGTGGGGTCTTGCCGACGGTGATGAAGAACTGCGAGCCGTTGGTTCCCGGGCCGGCGTTGGCCATCGCGAGCAGGTACGGCCGGTCGAACTGCAGCTCGGGGTGGAACTCGTCGCCGAACTTGTAGCCCGGGCCGCCGCGGCCGGTGCCGGTCGGGTCGCCGCCCTGGATCATGAAGCCGTCGATGACCCGGTGGAAGACCGCTCCGTCGTAGAACGGTCCGTCGCTGCCGCCGGAGGCGTTCTGGGTCGAGTAGTCCTTGGTGCCCTGAGCCAGACCGACGAAGTTGGCGACGGTCTTGGGGGCGTGGTTGCCGAAGAGGGCGATCTTGATGTCACCGCGGTTGGTGTGCAGGGTCGCGGTGCCGGTTGCAATGGGGCTTGTGGTCACGAGCGACAGTGTGCCATTGCCCGGTGACGCGGCCGTTCGCAGGGTGGCGAGACGCCGCGTCGACATGAAAGTGCTTGTGGAGCCTAGGAGATTCGAACTCCTGACATCTGCCTTGCAAAGGCAGCGCT
>CAYPTG010000455.1:0-1901 GCA_964413455.1 uncultured Mycobacterium sp.
CTCGAGATAGGGCCGCCACAACGGCGGCGCTGGTATCTCACCGATGAGCACCTCGACAAGGTCGCCGAGGTTTACCGCAAGGGTCATCCGAAAGGTACGGCGGCCGTGGCAGAGCACTTCGGTGTCCCCCACCGGACGGCGGGACGCTGGGTGCGTGCCTGCCGAGACGCAAACAAGTTGCCGACGACAACGAAAGGCAAGGCAGCGAAGTGAGCCGTGAAGGATCAGTGAGACGGGACTCGTCGGGCCGATGGTGCTTCGTTGTCGACCTGGCACCGCCGGGAGCGAAACGTAAGCAGGTGTTCCGCCGAGGGTTCCGCACGAAAGCCGAAGCACTCGACGAGCTCGACGCGGTGAAGTCGGCCGCTCGCGGACCGGGCGGCTACGTGGAACCATCGAAACAGACGCTTGGCCAGTACGTGGAGGAATGGCTTTCCACGATCGAGCCGACCGTGCGGCCATCGACCCATCACAGCTACGCGAGGAACCTGCGGCTTCACGTCGTCGCCCACATCGGCGACGTTCCGTTGCAGTCCGTCGACGGCGGGACGCTCAACCGGTTGTATGCGGAGCTACTCGCCACCGGCCAGAGGGGTCACAAGGCTGGGAAGGGGTTGAGCCGGCGTAGCGTCCGCTACGTGCACACGATCTTGCACCGGGCCATGAAGGACGCAGTCCGCTGGTCCAGGTTGACGCGCAACCCCGCCGAGGCTGCCGACCCACCCGCAGTCGCGCAGAATCACGCCGAGATGACGACGTGGAACGGCGACACGATCGCCGACTTCCTCGGCCGGTGCCGGAAGTCGGGCGACCGGTACCTCGCGGTGTGGACGATGCTCGCCACCACAGGCATGCGCCGGGGTGAGGTTCTCGGGCTGCGCTGGTCCGACGTCGACCTCGAGGCCGGCACCGCATCGGTTCGGCAAACCGTCGTCGCCGTGAACCACGAGGTTCGGTTGTCGACTCCGAAGACGTCGACCGGTACCCGCATCGTTGACCTTGACGCCGGGACGGTTGCCGTCGTGCGGGAGCACCGTCGCCGGCAGCTCGAGGAGCGGCTACAGCTCGGTGAGGGCTGGCGCGATCACGGGCTCGTGTTCTGCAAGGTGACGGGCGAACCGTTGCACCCTGAGCGGGTCAGTCGGGAGTTTGACCGGCGAGTCGAACGGTTCGAGCTCCCCCGCATCACCCTGCACGGTTTGCGCCACTCGTGGGCCACGTTGGCGTTGCAGGCTGGCGTGCACCCTCGAGTCGTGCAGGAGCGACTTGGGCACGCGACCATCGGCGTCACCCTCGGCACCTACAGCCACGTTCAGGCCGGGATGCAGAAAGACGCCGCCGAACAGGTCGCCGGACTCATCTTCGGAGGCCGCTGACATGCAGGCGCCCGTCGTTCAACTAGACACGGTCGAGGTCATTACCGGCCATGAGATGGCCGTCATCTGCACGGTCAGTGGCAACGGCGAAACGGCGGCGGTACACGCGCTGCTGCAGTCGCTACCTATCGCCAGCCTCGCGTGGGACATCGACGTGGGATACATCCAGCAGGTCTACGTGAGGCCCGAGTGGCGCCGACAGGGCGTTGCGTCCATGCTGCTGGCCGCAGCCAAGGAACTCGCAGCTGACCAGGGGTGGGGGCGTCCACTGCACAGCCTGCACCGCACGCCGGCCGGCCATGCATGGGCGAAGGCGACTGGTGGCGAGGGTGCCGTCGACCAGGACGTGCAGATCGAGGACCAGTGGGAGTACGCCGGTGCCCTAGCCGACCCCGATGCTGCCGAGTAGACGTTCCCTTGGACACCTCGTGAGCATTCTGTGAGCGGTCGGACCAAAACTAAGGAAGCGCAGGCCGGTTGACCTGCGCTTTCAGCGTGTCGGAGGGGGGACTTGAACTTTCACCG
>CAYPTG010000456.1:0-1899 GCA_964413455.1 uncultured Mycobacterium sp.
CTTCGCGTCGAGCGCTCATCGCGGTGTTTGGCTCTTCGCGTCGAGCGCTCATCGCAAGACCTCTTCGTCGGCGCGTACCGCCCACTGGGCGAACCGCTCGCCGGGCTCCCGCTGAGCCATGAAATTGCGCACAACCCGCTCGATGTAGTCACCGAGCTCATCGCTGGTGACCTTGTGCTGGCGCAACTTTCGGCCGAAATTGCTGTCCAGTCCGAGGCTGCCGCCCAGGTGCACCTGGAAGCCCTCGACCGGTCCGTCGCCGTCGTCGACCATCTGGCCCTTGAACCCGATGTCGGCCACCTGAATCCGGGCGCACGAGTTCGGGCAGCCGTTGAGGTGCACGGTGATCGGAACGTCGAGTTCGGCGTTGATGTCGGCCAGCCGTTTCTCCAGATCCGGGACCAGGGACTGGGCGCGGACCCGGGTCTCGGCGAAGGACAGCTTGCAGTACTCGATTCCGGTGCAGGCCATCAGGTTTCGCCGCCAGTGCGACGGCCTCGCGGACAAGCCGAGGGCGTCCAGACCGGCGATCAGCTCGTCGAGCCGGTCATCGGGCACGTCCAGGACGATCAGCTTCTGGTGCGGGGTGAACCGGATCCGGTCCGAGCCCACCTTTTCGGCCAGATCGGCGACCCCGGTCAGGATGGTGCCCGACACCCGTCCGGCGATTGCGGCCACGCCAACGGCGTTGAGCCCGTTGCGAAGTCGTTGCACCCCGATGTGGTCGATGGGCCGGGTCAGCGGCTGCGGCGCCGGGCCGTCGATGAGCGGCCGGCCCAGGTACTCGGTTTCGAGAACCTCGCGGAACTTTTCGATACCCCAGTCCTTGACCAGATACTTCAGCCGGGCCTTGGCGCGCAGCCGGCGGTACCCGTAATCCCGGAAGAGGCTGACGACCGCCTCCCACACGTCGGGCACCTCGTCCAGCGGTACCCAGGAGCCGACCCGCTGGGCCAGCATCGGATTGGTGGACAACCCGCCGCCGACCCACAGATCCAGGCCCGGACCGTGCTCGGGATGTACGACACCGACGAACGAGACGTCGTTGACCTCGTGCACGACGTCCTGCAGCCCGCTGATCGCGGTTTTGAACTTGCGCGGCAGGTTCGCGTACTCCGGCTTGCCGATATAGCGGCGGACGATCTCCTGGACCGCCGGGCTGGCGTCGAGCACCTCGTCGAGCGATTCGCCGGCCAGCGGTGAGCCGAGCACCACCCGCGGGCAGTCGCCGCAGGCCTCGGTGGTCCGCAGCCCCACCTTGTCCAGGCGGCTCCAGATCTCCGGCATGTCCTCAATCCGGATCCAGTGGTACTGGATGTTCTGCCGGTCGGAGATGTCTGCGGTGTCCCGGGCGAACTCGGTGGAAATCTCCCCGAGTGTCCGCAGCGCCGCCGCGGTGAGGGCGCCGCCGTCGCTGCGGACCCGCAGCATGAAGTGCGAGTCCTCGATCAGGTCGGTGTTCTCATCGCCGGTGAAGGTGCCGTCGTAGCCTTCCTTGCGCTGGGTGTAGAGGCCCCACCAGCGCATCCGGCCGCGCAGGTCGGTCTTGTCGATGCTGTCGAAACCCTGCTTGGCGTAGATGTTTTCGATGCGGGCGCGCACATCGAGGGGGGCCTGTTCCTGCTTGAACTCCTCGTTGGCGTTGAGCGGTTCGCGATCGCCCAGTGCCCACTGGCCCTCACTGCGTTTGGCCGGTCGCTCGGTCTTAGGCGGAGTTTTAGCCGGGGTCTCGGTTGGCTGAGTCATGGCAACGTGCTCCTCGATTAGGAGCCGGCGTTCGGACACGGGGGCATCACCGGTGGCTGTCCGGCGACGCAATCCGGCGGCCAGCTGGTTAAGAGATGGGCGGATTACGGCGTCAGGCCGGACAACAACAGCTGCAGACCGCGTCGACACTCA
>CAYPTG010000457.1:0-1182 GCA_964413455.1 uncultured Mycobacterium sp.
GGAGTCGGTGAGGGTATTCCAGGACGGGATGTCGTTGGACACCGGGACCTTTTCCGGGAGCCAGAAGTTGCCGGTCAGACGTTCCCAGACCTCGGCGTCCTTCTCGTCCTGGACCCGGTTCCAGTTGATTGCCGACGCCCGGTCGATCAGCTTCACTCCATCGCTCACCGGTGAACCCCATTCAGTTGCTGCTGGATCACGTCGGCGCGGATTTGTCCGACAGCACCGACACTACCCCTGGGGTGCGATTAGCAGACTCAACACAACTGGTTGTGTCCGGCGTGTCGCGCCGCGGAGGAGGGTGTCGCGCCGCTAGTGGGCCGGGCGTCAGCCCACAGTCGCGTTGCGCGGAGTGGCGCTGCGCAGCGGCAGGTCGGGGTCCAGGTCGATGTCGAGCAGCTCGGCAATGCCCTGGATGGTGCCGAGCATGATCGTCGTCAGGTGCGCCACGAACTTCTCGGTGGACATCCGGCGCGGGCTGTCCGGGTCGGGTCCCAACCACCAATCGGTGGCCGACGACGCCGAACCGAAGCAGGCCGCCGCCGCAAGTTCCAACGTCGCCGCCTCCAGGTGCAACTCGTTGAGCTCGTTGTCGAACATCGCCGCGATCGCCATGGTGATCTCCCGCCCCTCGTTGAACCCGCGGGTGGTCGACTCAGCCGGCCCCTGCAGGATGAACCGCAGCACGTTGGGATGTTGCTCGACCAAGGCGACGTACTCGGTCACGCAACGGCGCACGAACTCGCGGGTCGGGTCGGCGGCCAGGTCCATGGTCGGGAAGAGCGCCGCAACCAGCATGTCGCGCAGCCGCTTGCTGATCGCGTGGAACAAGTCGGCCTTGTCGTGGAAGTGCCGGTAGATCTTGGGTTTGGCGGTGCCGGCCTCGGCCGCGATCTCCCGCAAGCTGACTTGCGGACCGTCCCGGTCTATCGCCGCAAAAGCGGCGTCGACGATCTCGGCACGTACCTTCTTGCGGTGCTCACGCCAGCGCTCGGTGCGTGCGTCAACCTTGCCGGGAGCGGTGCCCGGCAGAGCAACCGGAATTTTCCGCACCCGCAGAAGTTTACTTCCCGCGGCGTGTCGAGACGCCCGACTGCCGCTACTGGGTTGCCGACGCCCCGGATAGCATCGGGGGCGACCGTTGGCCCATTGGCCCGAACCCCCGCCGAGAAAGACGCGAGC
>CAYPTG010000457.1:1192-1897 GCA_964413455.1 uncultured Mycobacterium sp.
AGACCGTGACCGAGCGATTCGACCTGGTGATTGCCGGGGGTGGCCCATCCGGGTCGGCGGCCGCCTGGCAGGCCGTGCAGTCCGGCGCCAGAGTCGTGGTCTTGGACAAAGCGTCGTTCCCGCGCGACAAGCCGTGCGGCGACGGTCTGACCGCACGCGCGGTCAGCTACCTGCAGAAGATGGGACTGGCCGACGAGGTGGCCGGCTTCCACCGGATCAACCGGGTGACGGTGTTCAGCCCGTCACGCTGGGAGCTGTCCTTTCCCAAGCGCCCGGGCATGCCCGATCACGGTCACACCGTCAGCCGCACGCTGCTGGACAGCATGCTGCTGGAGCACGCCGAGAAAGCCGGCGCGGTGGTTCGCCAGGGCGCCGAAGTCAGTGAGCCGGTGCTCGATGAGCGCGGCCGGGTGATCGGGGTGCGCCTCAAGAGCGGCGAGACGGTGCACGGCGATGCCGTCATCGCCGCCGATGGCGCCTACTCCCCCATCAAGCGGGCGCTGAAGCTGGACTCGCAATACAAGGGGTATTCGGCGATCGCGATCCGCTCCGAGATGGACGCCGAGGTGGCCGACTCCGACAGCTTGGACATCTACCTGAAGCTGCAATTCCAGGGTGATCAGCTACCCGGCTACGGCTGGGTGTTCCCGATGGGTGGCGGCCGGCTCAATATCGGCCTGGGCTACGTCAACAGCTACAAGAACT
>CAYPTG010000458.1:0-1883 GCA_964413455.1 uncultured Mycobacterium sp.
CGGTGGTCGACACCGTCAAAGCCGTCGACGCCAACGGCGTGGTGCTGGGCACCCCAGAACGGGCCGGGCTGCGGGCGGTCCAGACGCCCCAGGGCTTCGCCACCGAGCTACTGCGGAAGGCCTATCAACGGGCCGGCTCGGCGGCGGTCACCGACGACGCCGCCCTGGTGGAAAGCCTCGGTACCCCGGTGCACACGGTGGCCGGCGACCCGCTGGCCTTCAAAGTCACCACCGCACTGGATCTGCGGCTGGCCCGGGCGCTCCTGGAGGCGCAGACGTGACGCTTCCCCGGGTCGGTTTGGGCACCGACGTGCACCCCATCGAGCCCGGACGGCCGTGCTGGCTACTCGGTCTGCTGTTCGACGGCGCCGACGGGTGCGCCGGGCACTCCGACGGCGACGTCGCGGCGCATGCGCTGTGCGACGCGCTGCTTTCGGCCGCCGGGCTCGGCGATCTGGGTACCGTCTTCGGGGTCGACCAACCGCAATGGCGCGGTGTCACCGGGACACAGATGCTCACCCACGTCCGGGAATTGCTCAGCCAGAACGGATTCCACGTCGGCAACGCCGCGGTCCAGGTGATCGGCAACCGGCCCAAGATCGGTCCCCGCCGCGACGAGGCGCAGCGCCTGCTCTCCGATCTGCTGGGGGCGCCGGTATCGGTGTCTGCGACGACGACCGACGGACTCGGCCTGACCGGCCGGGGCGAGGGGATGGCCGCGGTCGCAACGGCTCTGGTGGTCCAGGCTTCCCGGTAAGCTGCCACGTCGTGACCACCGGCCTGCGTCTGCACGACACCTACTCCGGTGTGCTGCGCGAATTCGTGCCGCTGCGGCCGGGCCAGGCGTCGATCTATCTGTGCGGGGCCACCGTGCAGGGCATGCCGCACATCGGGCATGTGCGCAGCGGAGTCGCCTTCGATGTGCTGCGCCGCTGGCTGACCGCCAAAGGCTTAGACGTCGCATTCATCCGCAACGTCACCGACATCGACGACAAGATCCTTACCAAAGCCGCTGAGGCCGGCCGCCCCTGGTGGGAGTGGGCGGCCACCCACGAGCGGGCGTTCACCGCCGCCTACGACGCGCTCGGCGTGCTGCCGCCGTCGGCCGAGCCGCGGGCCACCGGGCACATCACCCAGATCGTCGAACTCATCGAGCGGTTGATCGCAACCGGCCACGCCTACACCGGCGGTGGCGACGTCTACTTCGACGTGCTGCGCTTCGCCGACTACGGCAAGCTTTCCGGGCACCGGATCGACGATGTCCATCAAGGCGAGGGCGTCGGCACCGGTAAGCGTGACCAGCGCGACTTCACCCTGTGGAAGGGTGCCAAGCCAGGGGAGCCATCCTGGCCCACCCCGTGGGGCCGTGGCCGGCCGGGCTGGCATTCCGAGTGTGTGGCGATGGCACACGAATACCTTGGGGCGGAATTCGACATCCATTGCGGCGGAATGGATCTGGTTTTCCCGCACCACGAGAACGAGATCGCTCAGGCTCGCGCAGCCGGTGACGGCTTCGCCCAGATCTGGCTGCACAACGGCTGGGTCACCATGGGCGGGGAGAAGATGAGCAAGTCGCTGGGCAATGTGCTCGCCATTCCCGCTGTGCTGCAACGGATCCGGCCCGCCGAACTGAGGTACTACCTGGGCAGCGCGCACTACCGCTCGATGCTGGAGTTCACCGAAACCGCGTTGCAGGACGCCGCGAAGGCCTACACCGGCATCGAGGAGTTCCTGCACCGGGTCCGCACCAGGGTCGGCGCCGTCGCCCCGGGCACTTGGACCGAGAAGTTCGCCGCCGCTCTTGACGACGACCTTGCGGTGCCGGCCGCCCTGGCCGAGGTGCACGCCGCCCGCGCCGCCGGCAACCGGGCGCTGGAGACCGG
>CAYPTG010000459.1:0-1875 GCA_964413455.1 uncultured Mycobacterium sp.
GCCGCGTCCGGGTAGCGCTGCGCCAGCGCCTCGATCGCCCGGTCGGGCTGCTCCAGCAGCTCGGAACCGGCGCCGAACTGGGTGTCGATCAGGCCGGTGTCGGCGGGGTCGAGTCGGGCTTCGGCGCGCTGCAGCATCGCCGCGAAGCGGTCCCGCCAGGTGACGTCCAGCCACGGCGAGTGGGCGCTCTTGGTGTCGGCGGTGCTGTCGCCATTGCCGATGGCCAGCTCGACGTAACGGCGCAGCCATTGCAGGTAGGTCATCTCGGCGACGTCGCCGAAGTAGGGCTTGGCCGTCGGCGCCATCGCGGCGATGATCTCGTCGCGCCGGGCGGCGACCGCCTCGGCGTCACCGGCGACCTCGTCGAGCAGCCGGCCGCAGCGCGACGCCGAGTTGTCGATCTCGTGGATGTCGGCGCCGAGCTGGCTGCGCCCGGATGCCATGCCGTTCAACGCTTTTCCGGCGCCCACCCACTGGTCAGTGCCGACGGTGTCGACCAGCATCTGCTTGACCGACGGGGAGGTGGTGGCTTCCAGGCAGGCCATCGCCGCGGTGCCGATCAGGATGCCGTCCACCGGCATCAGCGGGTAGCCGTAGGTCAAAGACCAACGGCCGGTGAGGTATTCGGCGGCGCGCTCCGGCGAGCCGATGCCGCCGCCGACGCAGATGGTGATGTTGGACTGCGAGCGCAGCTCGGAGTAGGTGGTCAGCAGCAGGTCGTCCAGGTCTTCCCAGGAGTGGTGCCCGCCGGCCCGCCCGCCTTCGATGTGCGCGATGACGGCGTGGGTGGGCACCTCGGCGGCGATCCGGATGACCGACCGGATCTGCTCGACGGTGCCGGGCTTGAACACCACATGGCTGATGCCCGCGGTGTGCAGCTCGTCGATCAGCGCGACGGCGTCCTCCAGGTCGGGCAGTCCCGCGCTGATGATCAGCCCGTCGATCGGCGCGCCGGACTGGCGGGCCTTCTGCACCAAGCGTTTTCCGCCGACTTGCAGCTTCCACAGGTAGGGGTCCAGGAACAGCGCGTTGAACTGGATGGCCCGTCCCGGTTCCAGCAGCTCATCGAGTTCGGCCACCCGGCGCTCGAAGATCTCTTCGGTGACCTGGCCGCCGCCGGCCAACTCGGCCCAGTGCCCGGCGTTGGCCGCCGCGGCGACGATCCGGGCGTCCACGGTGGTCGGGGTCATCCCGGCCAGCAGGATCGGCGAGCGGCCGGTGAGCCGGGTGAACTTCGTCGACAGCTTGACCGAGCCGTCCGGCAGGCTGATCACCGACGGGGCGTAGCTCGACCACGGCGTGCCGACCTCGGGGGCGGCGCCGACGGTGAACAGGTTGCGCTGCCCGCCGCGGGTGGCGGCCGGGACGATGCCCACGCCCAGGCCGCGGATCACCGGCGCGGTCAGCCGGGTCAGGATGTCGCCCGGCCCGAGGTCCAGGATCCAGCGGGCGCCGGCGTCGGCCAGTTCGGTGACGGCCTGCACCCAGTCGACCGGGCGGACCAGGATGGCCTCGGCCATGGTCCGGGCCAGCTCGACGTCCAGGCCGACGGTGGCTGCCCAGCCGGCGACGATGTCCACGCCGTCGGCCAGCCGCGGGGTGTGGAAACCCACCTCGACCTGTACCGGGTCGAAGACCGGCTTGAACACCGCACCGCCGCGCAGCTTGTTCTTCCGTTCGGCGGCCTCCCGGTCGGCGATCTGCTCGCAGTACAGCTCGAAGCGGGACAGCTGCTCGGGGGTGCCGGTGATGACCACCGACCGGCGGCCGTTGCGGATCGACAGCGCCGGGGGCGCTACGGTGCGCACGTCGCGGGCGAAGTCGTCCAACAGTGCGGCGATCCGCCCGGGCTCGACGTGGGTGACCGACACCATC
>CAYPTG010000460.1:0-1875 GCA_964413455.1 uncultured Mycobacterium sp.
TGTCCTACGTCAACCTCGACGGGGTGAACTCCGACGGCCCGAGCAACAACCTGGTGATGCCGGTGTCGGCGGTGGCGGCCAACCCGTCGGCGGTGTACATCGCCGACGCCCGCGGGGTGCTGCAACTGCTGGCGACCAGCGCGTCCAACGGGCAGACCTGGTCGGAGTTGCGGCCATTCATGATGCCCGGTGCGGTGCCGGTGATGCCTGGCTGAGCTGGGGCACCATCACCCGTTCGGGGTGACGTGCGCTGGTGGCAACCGCCCGGCACAGTGGGCACATGCGTGACCTTGCCCTACTTGACCTCGTCCTGCCGCTGCAGTGCGGGGGCTGCGGGGCCCCGTCCACCCGGTGGTGTGCCGGCTGCGCGGCGGCCCTGGACATCCCGCCCGATGCGCCGCAGGTCATCACTCCGCGGGCCGACCCCGGGGTGCCGGTATTCGCGCTGGGCCGCTATGCCGGCCCGCGCCGGCAGGCCATCATCGCGGTCAAAGAGCACGGCCGCCGCGACCTCGTCGTCCCGCTGGCCCGCGCGCTGGCGCTGGGTATCCATCGACTGACGGTGTGGGGCATCCTGGGGCTCCCGCTCACCGTGGTCCCGGCGCCCACCCGCCGTTCGGCGGCCCGCCGCCGGGGCGGTGACCCGGTGGCCCGGATCGCCGCGGCCGCCATCGCGGCCAACCCGCGCTGCGCGGTTGCTGTGGTGCTGCGCGGCACCGGGGGTGTCCGCGACTCGGTCGGGCTGAATAGTGCTGCCCGGGAACGCAATATCGCCGGGCGGGTCCGGCTCACCGGCGCCCCGCCGGGTGGTGAGGTGGTGGTGTTCGACGACATCGTCACCACCGGTGCGACGGTGCGTGAGACGGTGCGGGTGCTGACCGCTGCGGGGGTGCAGGTGGTGGCCGTGCTGGCGCTGGCTCATGCCTGAGATCTGTGCCGAAAGGTGGCGCTGGGTCAGATCTGTGCCGAAAGGTGGCACGGTGTCGCCGACTGGGACTACCGTCAGGGTCTAACACACCGTGAACACATCACGGGGCGGCGGGGCAGCGGCCTGCCGCTTCGCCGACCGTGTAGGAGGTGGTTTCTTACGACCCCTGGCGTCGGCGGATGAGGGTGTCCCATCGTCACCTCCGGCGCGTATTCGCAACGACAGGCCAGGCACGCCATACCGCGCGTGCCATCCCGTAGAAGAAATGAGTTGCCAAGTATGTCAACCCAATCCGTGCAGTCCCCGTTGTCCGCCCAGAGTCCTGTGCCCTCCGTCGACGGCCAGGGCCCCGGCCCCCATGTTCAGCTGACTGGCCGCAATGTCGAGATCCCCGACCACTACCGCGTGTACGTCGGGCAGAAACTCGCCCGGGCCGCGCGGATCGACCATTCGATCCAGCGTTTCGACGTAGAACTCGCCCACGAGAACAACCGCCGTCAGCGCAAGAACTGTCAGCATGTGGAGATCACCGCTTACGTCGACCGGGGGCCGGTGGTCCGCGGCGAGGGGCGGGCCGACAGTTTCTACGCCGCCTTCGAGGCCGCCGTGCACAAACTGGAGAGCCGACTGCGGCGCGGTCGGGACCGCCAGAAGGTGCACTACGGCGACAAGACGCCGGTCTCGGTGCATCAGGCGACCACCGGCCCACTGGACCTCGCCGAGGCATTCCGGCCCGCAGACACCCCCGCGCCGCGACCGGTGGAGGCCGAAGAGCCTGGTCCCGGCCATATCGTGCGGGTCAAAGAGCATCCGGCCAAGCCGATGACCGTCGACGACGCGCTCTACGAGATGGAGTTGGTGGGGCACGACTTTTTCTTGTTCCAGGACAAGGAGACCGACCGGCCCACGGTGGTCTACCGTAGGCATGCTTATGACTATGGGTTGAT
>CAYPTG010000461.1:0-1868 GCA_964413455.1 uncultured Mycobacterium sp.
TGTCCGTCGTGTTCTGGTGGCGTTGGTTGCCGCGTTGACGGGGTTGTTCCTCGCCGTGCCGGGTCCGGCGATGGCGGGGATGGACAATCAGATGAGCCTGGTCGATGGTGGTGGCCGGACGATGACGATCCAGCAGTGGGATACCTATTTGGATGGGGTGTATCCGTTGGACCGCAACCGGTTGACCCGGGAGTGGTTCCATTCCGGTAAGGCCAAATATCAGGTGACCGGCCCGGACGCGGACAAGTTCGAGGGCACCCTGGAGCTGGGCTATCAGGTCGGGTTCCCGTGGTCACTCGGTGTGGGGATCAACTTCTCCTACACCACCCCGAACATCCTGCTCGATGACGTGAGCATCACCCCGCAGGCGTTTAACCCGTTGGGTTCGATCATTACCCCGAACCTGTTCCCGGGTGCTTCGATCAGCTCGGATCTGGGTAACGGCCCGGGCATTCAAGAGGTCGCGACGTTCTCGGTGGACGTCTCCGGGCCGGAGGGTTCGGTCGCGGTGGCCAACGCGCACGGCACGGTGACCGGCGCGGCCGGCGGGGTGCTACTACGTCCGTTCGCCCGGCTGATCTCCAAGACCGGTGACAGCGTCACCACCTACAGCGAACCCTGGGACATGAACTAGCGCTTTTCTGCTTCGCGCCGAGATCGACGAAATGTTGGATTCTTCTCGCACTTCCCCGCCCAAACTCACGTTTGGGCGGGGAAGGCTTGGGCGGGGAAGGCGGGGAAGGCTTGGGCGGGGGAGGCGGGGACTCAGCTCAACCGCTGGGCCGCAGCGGCAACCCGCTCATCGGTCGCGGTGATCGCGACCCGGACGTGGCGGCGGCCGGCGGGGCCGTAGAACTCGCCGGGGGCCACCAAGATGCCGCGCTGGGCCAGCCAATCCACGGTGTCGCGGCAGGGCTCGTCGCGGGTGGCCCAGAGATATAGCCCGGCCTCGGAGTGCTCGATGGTGAACCCGGCCGCGCCGAAGGCGGCCAGCAGCACATCGCGGCGGCCGGCGTAGCGCTGGCGCTGGGCGGCCTCGTGGTCGTCGTCGTTCAGGGCGGCGACCATCGCGGCCTGCACCGGGCCGGGCACCATCATCCCGGCATGTTTGCGGACGGCCAGCAGCTCGGCGATCAGCGCGGGGTCACCGGCGGCGAAACCGGCGCGGTAGCCGGCCAGCGACGAACTCTTGGACAGCGAGTGCACGGCCAGCAGACCGGTGTGGTCTCCCCCACTGATCTGCGGGTGCAGCACCGAGAAGGGCTGCGCGTCCCAGCCCAGGCCCAGGTAGCACTCGTCGGACACCACCAGGGCGCCGCGCTCGCGGGCCCACTGCACCACCTTGCGCAGGTGGTCGGGGCCGAGCACCCGCCCGGTCGGATTGCTCGGCGAGTTGAGGTAGATGACGGCCGGTGACTGCGGGCCCAGCTGGGTCAGCGAGTCGGCGGCCAGCACCCGGGCGCCGGCCAGCCGGGCACCCACGTCATAGGTGGGGTAGGCCAGCTCGGGCACCACCACGATGTCGTCGGCGCCGAGACCGAGCAGGGTCGGCAGCCAGGCGATCAGCTCCTTGGTGCCGATCACCGGCAGCACCGCCGACTCGGCCAGCCCGGTGACGCCGTAGCGTCGGCCCAGGGCGTCGACCACCGACTGGCGCAACGCCGGAGCGCCGGCGGTGGTCGGGTAGCCGGGGACGGCCGACGCGTCGGCCAGCGCGGCCCGGATCACCGGGGCCACCGGGTCCACGGGGGTGCCCACCGACAGGTCGACGATGCCGTCCGGGTGGGCGCGGGCGGTTGCGGCGGCCTCGGTCAGGGTGTCCCAGGGGAACACCGGCAGGCGGGCGGAAACCCCCAGCGGCGGGTGCG
>CAYPTG010000462.1:0-1865 GCA_964413455.1 uncultured Mycobacterium sp.
GCCAACACTGGACCACCCGTGATGACCTCCGCATCGCGATCGTCACCTGGATCGAACGGACCTACCACCGCCGTCGAAGACAAGCCCGCTTGGGCCGATTGACCCCTATCGAATTCGAAGCCATCATGACCGAGGCAGCCAACCAGGCCGCCTGAGGAACTGTCACAGAATCGTTCAGCAGGCCCTTAGGTCGTCGATACGGTATTCCTTTCGGTAATTTGGTACGTGTGCTGGGTCGCTATCGGCGATAGTGTTCCACCCGAACCTTGAGGGAAAGTGGAGGGGATTGACTACCCGCTTACCGGGGGATGACTCGCCTACGTGCCTATGACGCATAGCGCGCTGAGATAGCACGCTGACTAGCGTCGGCTAAAAGGGCGGATATTTTCCGACCCTACCGTAAACCCCATCGCTGACGGCGGGACGCCGCACCAAACACGTTGTAGTGGATGGTGTTTCGTCCCTATCTGCCGTCTCCGGTAGCGGGCCTGCCAGGTATCGCATCTAGCGCCTATCTCGCACTAGCGGATTGACCCGCGGTAGCTCTGGCTGTCTCGGGCTTGCCCTTGACTGCCTTGCCTAATTACAGATTGGCAGACGATTCGGGAAATCCGCCACCGCTTGACTGAGAATAAGCTGAGAAATTGGTTGTCGATTGCCAATACCCCCGGCGCGCCCAATGGAACCTGCCCACCCCGGGGGAGTGGCGGGAATGTCGACCGAACAGGGCCGGATCAATCCGACCCTGGAGCGGAACTGTCACCCACAGGTGCCGGATATGCCCGACCCGGGAAAGCTGTTCCACTTCCGTCTGTCCATAGCAAATCGGGCTAATTCCGGTCCTTGCAGACGACTCCGCAGCTCACCGACGGTGGGCGTCTTTGGCGGCCAGGATCGCCTCGGTCTCCAGCCGAACTCCGGTCGTCTCTACTCGTGCGCGGACGCGTGCGAGCAGATCATCGACGGTTGACTTGGCGGCCATACCTGCAGATTAGTTCACGGTCATGAGCCCAGTGTGACGTACCCAACACCGACAACGTCGCACCGATGCCGTCTCCGCGAGTGGTGTCCGTTATAGTTTCGTGATGTTTTGTCGCCCGTCACGTGATCTCAGCACCCGGCTATCCGCCTTCGCGGCCGTCGTGGTCCTCCCCTTCGCCGTCCTTCTCGCCCCCGGGGCAGATGCTGACCCCAACCCTGCCGACCAGCCCGCCCTTCCGGCGGTAGACGGCCTGCCGGTGGTTGACGGGGCGCCCGCTCCCGAGGCGCTACCCGCACCTGAGGGCGCTCCGCTTCTGGAGGGTGCCCCGGCTCCTGAAGGCGCTCCCGCACCCGAAGGCGCTCCGCTTCCCGAAGGGGTTCCCGCCCCCGAGGGCGCTCCGGCTCCTGAGGGCGCTCCGCTTCCCGAGGGCGCTCCGATCCCCGAGGCGGCACCAGTGGCCGACGCAGCCGACGCACCCGCCGAGCTGCGCACCGTGCCCGCGAGCTACACCAGCCCGAGCCAGCTGCCCTTCGGCGTCGGGTCCGAGCAGGGTCTGCAGATGGAAACCATCCTGGTCAAACGCGCTGTCTGCGCGGAATTCCCGCAGATTCGCAACATCATCGGTGTGCGGCCGGACTCCAAGCCCTGGCACCCCAGCGGCCGGGCGATCGACATCATGATTCCCGACGCCGGCAGCTCGTCCGGTATCGCGCTGGGTAATGCCATCCGCGACTACGCGCTGAGCAACGCCGAGCGGTTCGGGATCATGGACGTCATCTGGCGTGGCACCTACTACACCCCGGCCGGCCCCGGCGGTGGGAACTACGGCCACTACGACCACGTCCACATCACCACGTTCGGCGGCGGCTACCCCGGCTAACTA
>CAYPTG010000463.1:0-1862 GCA_964413455.1 uncultured Mycobacterium sp.
CGCCCTGCACCGGGCACTGATCCGGATCGGCGTGGGCCAAGCCATCCCCGAATTCGCCCATCTGCCAACGGTTTTGGGCGAGGGAACCAAAAAACTCTCCAAACGCGATCCGCAGTCCAACCTGTTCGTGCACCGTGATCGCGGCTTCCTGCCCGAGGGGCTGCTGAACTACCTCGCCCTGCTGGGCTGGGGCATCGCCGACGACCACGACGTCTTCACCCTGGAAGAGATGGTCGGCGCCTTCGACGTCGTCGACGTCAACGCCAACCCGGCGCGGTTCGACCAGAAGATCAAGACATTCGCGTATGGAACGCATATCGCCCATGTCGCGGTCGAGATCGAAACCGGCCAGGTCGAGATCGTGCGCTACCTTGTGGTCGAGGACATCGGACGCTCCATCAACGCCGAGCACATCCGAATGCTGGCGCCCGCCGACTTCGCCGGCCGGCTGCGGGCCCACTTCGACGTGCACGGCCATGACACCGGTCTGGACGACGACGACTTCGCGGTGGCGGCCGAACTGGTGCAGACCCGCGTCGTCGTGCTCGGCGACGGCTGGGAACTGCTGAAGTTCCTCAACGACGACGTCGACGCCATCGACCCGAAGGCCGGTGGCAAGGAGCTCACCGGCGCGGCGGGGGAGGTGCTCGACTCCGCGATCGGCGCGCTCGACACGGTAGGTGACTGGACCGCCGCGTCGATCCAGGAGGCGCTGGCTGGCGCGCTGATCGACGGTTTGGGCCTCAAGCCGCGCAAAGCCTTCGGCCCCATCCGGGTGGCGGTGACCGGGGCAACGGTCAGTCCTCCGCTGTATGAGTCGATGCAGCTACTCGGCCGCGACCGCACCATGCACCGGCTGCGCCAGGCCCGCGACGGGATAGCCCGAAATCTTTGGTAGTCTGCTCTGCGTTGTCCCGGGGCTCCGGAATAGTTGGTGCTGACCAGCTGTTATGGGTACCCAGTGGGGTATGGTGTAATTGGCAACACAGCTGATTCTGGTTCAGCCATTCTAGGTTCGAGTCCTGGTACCCCAGCCAATTCGCAATTATGGCGGCACCCGCCGGTTCGGTTATGCTGTCTCACGTTCTAAGCCCCCGTCGTCTAGCGGCCTAGGACGCCGCCCTCTCACGGCGGTAGCGTGGGTTCGAATCCCATCGGGGGTACCAGTTTTCGCTCATCGGCGCCCTGCGGGAGCGCACCATCACGGCGCTGTCGAGCCCGTTACCGGCATCGCCGGCAGGCCAAGCTTGCGGTGGTCCCAGGACCGCACCCGATGCGCCACGATACGCACCACCACCCGCTTGTTCATCATCTGATCGACCGCCGACCTCAGATCCTCGGTGTAGGGCCCGTTGTAGCGTTCCCACACGCTGACCCCGACGGCGAAGACGGTGTCCGGGTCGTCGTGGATCTCCGCGGTCCCCTCAAAGGCCACACCCCGCAGGCTGTCGTAGGTCAATCCGTCCTCGATGAGGAAGCTCACCGTGGGATTGCGTTTGAGGTTGACCACCTTCTGTGACTTGACCTTCGTCTCCACCCAGATGTCGCCGTTCAGGACGCCGTACCACATCGCCACCAGATGGGGCTGGCCTTCTCGCCCGATGGTGGCCATCGTCCCGGTCCGGCTGCGGGTCACGAAGTCGGCGATCTCCGCGTCGGTCATGACGATCTGGCGGCGCTGGTTTCTCCCCTGACTACCAAGCGGCGGCGGACCGTCAACATCCATGAGCATCAGTGTTCCAGGACTCTTACCGGATGGCCCGACTTCTCCTCGGGACATCCGTCCCGCATCGTCGTCGGGCTCACAACCGCTGGGTCAATTCCGCTGCGGCAGCAACGAGATCGTCGGCCCAGCGGGCACC
>CAYPTG010000464.1:0-1856 GCA_964413455.1 uncultured Mycobacterium sp.
CGGTTGACCTTGCCGGCGAACGTCATCGGGACGCCTTCGAGCTTCTCGTAGTGCTCCAGCTCGACGGCGTAGAGGCGGGCGAACTCCACTGCCAGGGCGGCGGTCCCGGCGATGCCGGTGGCGGTGTAGTCGTCGGTGATGCATACCTTCTGCACATCACGGCCGGCGATCATGTTGCCCTGGGTGGAGCGCCGGTCACCGGCGATCACCACGCCGCCGGGGTATTTCAGTGCGACGATGGTGGTGCCATGCGGCACCGCGTCGCCGGGCTTGACACCTGGCACCTGCCCACCGGGCTCCGGTGCGACCGGCAACAGCTCGGGTGCCTCGCGGCGAAGGAAATCGGAGAACGATGATCGGTCCACCGCTGCCGGGTACGGCTGTCCGCCCAACGGCGGGGTAACTCCCAGGCGATCAGCGAACGGCCAGGTCACTGTCCGCCCTTTTGGACGTAGGCCCGGACGAAGTCCTCGGCGTTCTCCTCCAGCACGTCGTCGATCTCGTCCAGCAGGTCATCGGTCTCGGCGGACAGCTTCTCGCGACGCTCCTGACCTGCGCCGGCACCTGCGTCGAGGTCGTCGTCCTCGCCGCCTGCCCCGCCACGCTTGGTCTGTTCCTGAGCCATCACTGCCTCCGTCTCTACATCAACGGCCTAGCCGCAGGTTTCCACAGTACCGCCCGGCACGGCGTGGATCGTGGCGACGCCACCAGCGGCTAGCTCGACTGTCTCGCTCCTCCTCCGCCGCTGGAGCGGCGGCATCGTCGACTCGACTAATTCGTCAGCTGTTCGACCAGCTCCACGGCGCTGTCCACCGAATCCAGCAGCGCACCGACATGGGCTTTGCTGCCCCGCAGCGGCTCCAGAGTGGGGATCCGGACCAGCGAGTCACCGCCCAAGTCGAAGATCACCGAGTCCCAGCTGGCGGCCGCGACGTCTGCCCCGAACCGGCGCAGGCACTCGCCACGGAAGTAGGCCCGGGTGTCGGTCGGCGGGTTGTCCACCGCGTCGAGCACCTGCTGTTCGGTGACCAGCCGCTTCATCGACCCGCGGGCGACCAGCCGGTTGTACAGGCCCTTGTCCAACCGAACGTCGGAGTACTGCAGGTCGACCAGTTGCAGCCGCGGGGCCGACCAGCTCAGGTTCTCCCGGTGCCGGAAGCCGTCCAGCAGCCGCAGCTTGGCCGGCCAGTCCAACAGCTCCGCGCATTCCATCGGGTCGCGTTCCAGCAAATCCAGGACGTGTGCCCAGGTTTCCACCACATCGGCGGCCCGCGGGTCGGGGTCGCGGCTGTCCAGCAGCTTGGCCACCCGGTCCAGGTAGATGCGCTGCAACGCCAGCCCGGTCAGCTCGCGGCCGTCGGCCAGCGCGACGGTGGCCCGCAGCGACGGGTCGCGGCTGATCACATGCACCGTGTGCACCGGCCGGGCCAGCATCAGGTCGCTGAGATCGACGCCCTCTTCGATGAGGTCGAGCACCAGCGCGGTGCTGCCCACCTTCAGGTAGGTGGACGTCTCGGCCAGGTTGGCGTCGCCGATGATGACGTGCAGCCGGCGGTACTTGTCGGCGTCGGCGTGCGGCTCGTCGCGGGTGTTGATGATGCCCCGCTTGAGGGTGGTTTCCAGCCCGACCTCGACCTCGATGTAGTCGGCACGCTGGGACAGCTGAAAACCCGGTTCGTCACCGGAGGCGCCGATGCCGACCCGGCCCGATCCGGTGATCACCTGCCGGGAGACCAGGAACGGCGTCAGCCCGGTGATGATCGCCGAGAACGGGGTCTGACGGTTCATCAGATAGTTCTCGTGGGTGCCGTAGGAGGCGCCCTTGCCGTCGACGTTGTTCTTGTAGAGCTGCAGTC
>CAYPTG010000465.1:0-1842 GCA_964413455.1 uncultured Mycobacterium sp.
ACCTTCGCAACCTCCCGACGCATACCACCATGAGGAGGCAATGCATGGCCAAAGCTGACAAGGCCACCGCAGTCGCCGAGATCACCGAGCAGTTCAAGGCCGCCACGGCCACCGTGGTCACTGAGTACCGCGGCCTGACCGTGGCCAACCTGGCCGAACTGCGCCGCTCGCTGAGCGGCACCGCTACCTACACTGTCGCCAAGAACACGCTGGTCAAGCGTGCGGCGGCCGAGGCCGGTATCGAAGGTCTCGACGAGCTGTTCGCCGGGCCGACCGCGATCGCGTTCGTCAGCGGCGAAGCGGTCGACGCGGCCAAGACCATTAAGAAGTTCGCCAAGGACCACAAGGCGCTCATCATCAAGGGCGGCTATATGGACGGTCACCCGTTGACCGTCGCCGAGGTCGAAAGCATCGCCGAGCTGGAGTCGCGCGAGGTGCTGCTGGCCAAGCTGGCCGGCGCGATGAAGGGCAACCTGGCCAAGGCCGCGGGGCTGTTCAACGCCCCTGCCTCGCAGGTCGCCCGCCTGGCCGCCGCGCTGCAAGAGAAGAAGTCCGGCGAAACCGCCGCATAGCTAATCCCACATAAACCCAACCCCAACACCCGCAAGAACCCAAACCCCGAAAGGAACACCCCCATGGCAAAGATGTCCACCGACGACCTGCTCGACGCGTTCAAGGAAATGACCCTGCTCGAGCTGTCGGAGTTCGTGAAGAAGTTCGAAGAGGTCTTCGAGGTCACCGCGGCTGCTCCGGTCGCCATGGCCGCCGCCCCGGGCGCAGCCGCCCCGGCCGAGGCCGCCGAGGAGCAGTCCGAGTTCGACGTCATCCTGGAAGGCGCCGGCGACAAGAAGATCAACGTCATCAAGGTCGTCCGCGAGATCGTCTCCGGCCTGGGCCTCAAGGAGGCCAAGGATCTGGTCGACGGCGCCCCCAAGCCGCTGCTGGAGAAGGTCGCCAAGGAGGCCGCCGAGGACGCGAAGGCCAAGCTTGAGGCCGCCGGCGCGACGGTCACCGTCAAGTAGCCTGCTCCATCGCTGTTGGCGAACGAACCCCCACGTACCCACCCGGCGCGTGGGGGTTTGTCGTTGCGGCCGCAAACCCGGATGCCGCCGTATCGGCGTGCGCTACAGTGACTCAAACCACAGGTGGGCTCCCCACTGAGCGGGTTGGACAAATCGTGTCAGCGGAAGGATTCGCGTGGGTACCGCTATCGAGGTCGAGGGCCTAACCAAGTCGTTCGGATCGCAAAAGATCTGGGAAGACGTGACGCTCACCATTCCCGCCGGTGAGGTCAGCGTCATCCTGGGCCCGTCGGGTACCGGAAAATCGGTGTTCCTCAAGTCGCTCATCGGCCTGCTGCGTCCCGAGCGCGGCAAGATCATGATCGACGGCACCGACATCATCCAGTGTTCGGCCAAGGAGCTCTACGAGATCCGCACGCTGTTCGGCGTCATGTTCCAGGACGGCGCGCTGTTCGGCTCGATGAACATCTACGACAACACCGCTTTCCCCTTGCGTGAGCACACCAAGAAGAAGGAAAGCGAAATCCGCGACATCGTCATGGAAAAGCTCGAGATGGTGGGCTTGATGGGCGCGGAGAACAAGTTCCCCGGTGAAATTTCCGGCGGTATGAAAAAGCGTGCCGGCCTGGCGCGATCCCTCGTGCTCGACCCGCAGATCATCCTCGTCGACGAGCCCGACTCCGGTTTGGACCCGGTCCGTACCGCCTACCTGAGCCAGCTGCTGATCGATATCAACGCGATGATCGACGCCACCATCCTCATCGTCACGCACAACATCAATATCGTGCGCACCGTCCCGGACAACATCGGCATGCTGTAC
>CAYPTG010000466.1:0-1836 GCA_964413455.1 uncultured Mycobacterium sp.
CCGGTGGTGCGGGCGCCGAGCCGCTTGGCGGTGGCCAGCGCCTGCAGGCCGGCCACCCCGACGCCGAGCACCAGCACGGTGGCCGGTTTCACGGTGCCCGCCGCGGTGGTGAGCATCGGAAAGAATCGGGTGGATTCGCTGGCGGCCAACAGCACCGCCTTGTAGCCGGCGACGTTGGCTTGTGAGGACAGCGCGTCCATCGCCTGCGCCCGGGAGATCCGGGGGATCGCCTCGACGGCGAAGGCCTGTACGCCGGCGCTCTTGAGCGCGCCGATCTGGTTGTCGGCGTTACGCGGAGCCAGGAAACCGATCAGCGTTTGCCCGGAACGCAGCCGGGCCACCTCCGCCGAGGTGGGCGGGGCCACCTTGACCACGACGTCGGCCGACCAGGCGTCGCCGATGGTGGCGCCGGCGTCGGTGTAGAGCTCGTCGGGAAGCAGCGCCCGCTGTCCCGCGCCGGACTCGACCACCACGGCGACGCCGTCCTTGACGAGGGTGGTGACCGCCTTGGGGACCAGCGCCACCCGGCGCTCGTCGGCGCCGGACTCGGCGACCACCCCCACGGTCGTCTGGGTTTCTGTCATCAGCTGTGCACGTGCTTTCTGCGACCACCCGGATTCCGGGCTAACCGATGGCGGGAACCGCCGTTGCTCGTGACACCCTAGCGGCAGGCGGTGGCGATTCCCCAAGCCGTGCAGGGCAAATCACACGATCCACCACGTGCGGTGCACCCTCCAACAAGGCCCCCCGCACCCCTAGATATGTGACCCAGGTCACTTGTAGGCTCATCTGGCGGCCCCTCGAGCGCCACACATCGCACCGGGTGAGTTAGGACGCGGGGCCCTCTACTCCAAGGAGGCTCCACGATGAAATCACCAGCCACATTCGTCGGTCGCATTGGAATCCTGGCCGCCACGCTGGGGGTGGGCGCGGTGCTCGGCGGAGTCGGGATCGCCGGCGCGGACACCGGCGCGGGGGACACCGCCGGCGACGGGCTGGGCGCGACCGCCACCGACACCGGGTCTTCGGCTCCTGCTGGGCGGCGGGCCGCCGGGCAGCGGTCCGCGGGGGTGGGCCGGACATTCGGCGGTACACCCGCGCCGGACCTCGCCCAGGAATCACCCGGGGCCGTCCCGTCCCGCGGCACCCGGGCTGCCCGGACCGCTCTTGAGGTACCGCAGGATCTGCCCGCCGCCGCGCCTACCGCACTTCCGGCCGAACCCGTCGCGCAGCATCAGGCCGTCGCCGATCCGATCCCCCCACCAGCGGTGTACCAGCAGTCGGCGCCGGTAGCGCCCGCACCGGATGCCGCCATCGGCCCGGCGGTGTCGACGACACCCGCCCCCGCCGCATCGGTAACCGTTCCAGTCAGTGCAGCCTCGACAGCACAGCCAGCCGCGGTAGCCGCCCTGTCCACCGGCTCTACGGTGCTCGCGGCGGTCGCATCCACCACCCCGGCGCTCGATGCTCCCGCCCCGCAACCAGCTGCCGCATCGGCCCCGGTCACGAGCGCCGCCACCGTGCTGGGCTGGATCCGGGGGCTTTTCGCCCCGCTGCTGGGCAACCGCACCGGGATTCCGCAGGAGTCCCCGGTGTCGTGGTTGGTGTTGGCCGCCGTCCGCGGCGCCGGCCGGTTGAGCACCTCCCGGACAGCACCCGCCACGGTGACGACCGGCCAGGTGCCGACCCCGGCCGCCACCACCGGAACGACCACGACCATCACCTGGGCGTGGGGCACCAATCCGGTGCTGAACTTCAACACGGCCACCGACAAGCTGGACTTCGGCTGGATGCAGGCCAACCAGTTCACCGTTTCAGAGAAGTCCGGTTCCACCC
>CAYPTG010000467.1:0-1833 GCA_964413455.1 uncultured Mycobacterium sp.
AGCGTCGTTCAGCGCTCATCACTGCAGCGGTGACCGGGCAGATCGACGTCCGCGATTTCGCGGCCTGAATCCACTCAACGGCAGGGTCGAGCTGGCGGTGGCATCACCCCTGCGGCGAGTCGAGCAGGTGGCGGGCATCCTTGATCGACAGCAGCAAGTGCAGCGGGTCCGTCGGTGAGGGCTCGAAGTCGAAGTGCGCGTAAAACGCACGAGCAGGCCCATGTAGAGAATGCACCAGCAGTGCCCGCACACCGATGATCTCGGCGGCGGAAATCGCGCGGGTGATCGCGTCCCGCAACAGTTGGGCACCCAAACCCCTGCCCTGTTCTTTGCGATCGATCGCCAACCGCGACAACAGGATCACCGGCACCGGATCGGGCATATTGCGCCGCACCCGTCCGGGTGTGCCGGCACGCTCTACCGCCGCGGCGGCGAGCGCGTAGAACCCGACAACGTGGCCATCCCGGCACGTCACGAAACACCGAGAGGCACCCTCGACGTGGTTTGCCAGCGCCCGTTCCCGCAGGTACGCATCCAGGCTGGGCTCGCCGCTATCGAAGTCGGCGATCACATCATGCTCGCTGATCGGCCTGGGCGGACTGTAGCCGCTCACTCGTCGAAGATCGATGGCTCCGCGAACAACCTCTCCAGCCGCGGCTTATGCGAGACCGGCCGGTCCAGCACCGACACGAATTCCGCCCAGGCCGACTCGTCAAGGACGAACAGGCGACGATCGGCGAGCACGTCGCGGGCGTGAGCCAGCGTCGCGGTCACGGTGAAGTTGGTCAGGTCGGTCCCCTCCACTTCGGCGGCACGACGAATCAACGCGTCCTGCTCAGCAGTTAGGCGCACTGCGAACCGCTCGGTCTTCGTAGCCATAACGACCATTGTGGGCCTATCGGGCACACAATGCAACAGACCCTAGATCGCCCGGTCAAGTAGCGAATCGGCCATGCGGTCAATCCTGACACGGGCCTTGCAACCGGGCTAATCAGTTAGTGGCCTGCGATAACGTTCGCGTCGTGGACCAGCACAAGGAGATCGCGTTCGAGAAGGAGATCGCCGAACACCTGGCCGCCCACGGCTGGCACTACTCGCCCACCGACGCCGGCTACGACCGGCAACGCGCCCTGTTCCCCGAGGACGTGATCGGGTGGTTGGCCGATACCCAGCCCGATCAGTTGGCGAAGGTGGTCAAGCCCGGCGGTGATATCGCCAAGCAGCAGTCGCAGTTGCTGGATCGGATCGTGAAAGTCCTTGACACACCGATGGACAACGGCGGGGGCACGCTGAACCTGCTGCGCAAGGGATTCTCGCACCTGTCGGCGAAGTTCTCGATGTGCCAGTTCCGGCCGGAGTCCACGCTGAACCCGAAACGCAACGCCGACCACGCCGCGGTGCGGCTGCGGGTGATGCGCCAGGTGCATTTCTCCACCGCCGACCAGCGCTCGGTGGATCTGGTGTTCTTCGTCAACGGCCTGCCCGTCGCCACCGCCGAACTCAAGACCGACTTCACCCAGACCGTCGCTGATGCGATCAACCAGTACAAGACGACCCGGCTACCGAAGGACCCCAAGACCGGTGCGGTACAGCCGCTGTTCGTTTCGGGGGCACGGGCGTTGGTGCATTTCGCGGTGTCCAACGACGAAGTGTGGATGACCACCAACCTGGCCGGCGACAAGACACACTTCCTGCCGTTCAACCGCGGCAGCGAGGACGGTGGGGCGGGAAACCCGTTGAACCCGAACGGCTCCCGCACCGCATATCTGTGGGAACGAGTGCTGCAGCGCGACGCTTGGCTCAACATCCTGGGCCGGTTGATGTACATCAAGC
>CAYPTG010000468.1:0-1832 GCA_964413455.1 uncultured Mycobacterium sp.
GATGGAGATGGAGTTCTTCGTCGAGCCGTCCACCGCGGCCGAATGGCACCAGTACTGGATCGATACCCGATTGGCCTGGTATGTCGACCTCGGTATCGACCGGGAGAACCTCCGGCTCTACGAGCACCCGAAGGAGAAGTTGTCGCACTACTCGGACCGGACTGTCGACATCGAGTACAAGTTCGGCTTCACCGGCAACCCGTGGGGTGAACTCGAAGGCGTGGCGAATCGCACCAACTTCGACTTGTCCACGCATTCAAAGCATTCCGGTACGGACCTGTCTTTCTATGACCAGGCCTCTGAGGCCAGATATGTGCCCTACGTCATCGAGCCGGCAGCTGGGCTGACCCGCTCGCTGATGGCTTTCCTCGTCGACGCCTACAACGAGGACGAGGCGCCGAACGCCAAGGGCGGCGTAGACAAGCGCACTGTGCTGCGGCTGGATCCACGGCTGGCGCCGGTCAAGGCGGCGGTGCTGCCGCTGTCGCGGCACGCCGATCTTTCACCGAAGGCGCGCGACCTCGCCGCTGAGTTGCGTCGGTTGTGGAACATCGAGTTCGACGACGCCGGCGCGATCGGCCGCCGATACCGCCGCCAGGACGAGATCGGGACGCCGTATTGCGTGACGCTGGATTTCGACTCACTCGACGACCACGCCGTGACGGTTCGCGAGCGTGACGCGATGACCCAGGAGCGGGTGGCAATCGACGCGGTCGCCGACTATCTGGCGGTGCGCCTCAAGGGCTGCTGACCTCTCTGGTTGCGGGGAACGGCGGCCAGAGCAGACGGGGACCGGCGGCCACCACTGAGGTCGATTGTGTAGGGTCGTGAGCTGGGAATTCGGCATCGTGAACGGGGTTTCTATGAGGTCTGCAGGAAAGGTAGTTCGGTTCGACAAAGTGCGGGGATACGGCTTCATTTCCCCCGACGGGGGTGGTGAGGACCTGTTCCTGCATGTCAATGATCTCGCCGCGATCGAGAAATCAGCGATTCGCACCGGCGTGCGCGTTACGTTTGGCGTCGAGGCTGGAGATCGCGGCAAGTTCGCCACTTCAGTGCAATTGGCGCCGGAGGCGGCGGGTTCATTGGAGGGGTCTCAGGCGCCAGACAGTCTGGCCGAAGACGACGAGTACATCGACGTGCTGTCGGCACGAGAGTTCAAACATCACCTCACCGAACTTTTTCTGCAGATCAGACCTTCGATGAATGCCGAGCAGGTACTACAAGCCCGCGAACGCCTGACCGAGTTCGCGCAGAAGCAAGGCTGGCTGGATGAGATGTGAAGAACCAGCGCCGAGTCACCGAGCCAATCCAAGAGCCACGGGGCCTATCTGATTTGCAGGGCCGGATCCCCAGTGCGACGAGGGTCTAGAAGCGACCGCCCCCACCGCTGAATCCGCCACCGCCACCGCCACCGCCACCGCCACCGCCACCGCCGAAGCCGCCGCCGAAACCGCCGCCGCCGAACCCGCCTCGCAGCGCGCCGGAGAGCACGTTGCCGAGCAGGATGCCCCCGATGACGGCACCCATCTGGCCGCCTCCGCCGCCGCGGCCTCCTCCGTATGGTCCGTTGAAATGGCGTTGGGCGGCAGTGACATCGGCGTTGGCCAGCGCTTGGGCCTGGGCGGCCAGCATCGCGGCGCCATTGGCGTGGGCGGTGGCCTCAGCCAGGTTCGTGGCACGCTTGTCCCGCGCGGCCTGCAGCTGTCGCACCGCCTCTGACAGCCGGGTGCGTGCCTCCGGGCCGACCGCACCGCGGCGGGTATCGATGTAGTCGGAGACCGAACGCACCCGAGACTGGGCGTTGAACAGCGCCTGGTCGTAGGTTCGGC
>CAYPTG010000469.1:0-1827 GCA_964413455.1 uncultured Mycobacterium sp.
CTGGGACCTGCGGATTAAAAGTCCGTAGCTCTACCAACTGAGCTATAGGGGCGTGAGGTCCAAGAATACTGCCACGCACACGATGCTCCGTTTGGGGATTGGCCTCGCCGTCGCCTAAGCTAGCGTGCGCTCCAACGAAGTAGTTGTTGTGCGTGCCTCGGAGAGATTCGCAGTAGGCCCCCATCGTCTAGTGGCCTAGGACGCCGCCCTTTCACGGCGGTAGCACGGGTTCGAATCCCGTTGGGGGTACGCACGATTGCAGTAACGTTAGAGTGCAGCATCATAAGCAAGGCCCTGTGGCGCAGTTGGTTAGCGCGCCGCCCTGTCACGGCGGAGGTCGCGGGTTCGAGTCCCGTCAGGGTCGCGCGTTTCGGCGAGGCACGGTGTGCCTTCCGGCCAGGTAGCTCAGTTGGTACGAGCGTCCGCCTGAAAAGCGGAAGGTCGCCGGTTCGATCCCGGCCCTGGCCACGTCAAGGGCTATTTTCAGCCCGCTCCCCACCGCAATCCGACGTTTATTCGTCGTTTATACCGACCGCTTTGTCGAGAACGTCGGCCACTTCGGTGTGCACCTGGCCCCGGCTCATGTACACGTCCTGGGTCATCGACACTTTGGAGTGACCCAGCTGGTCGGCCCCGACCCGCGCCGACAGCCCGGCATCGTCGATCATCGTGGCCACCGACTTCCGGAACGAGTGACTGGTCACGTCGGGCAGACCGAGCTCGTCGCGGACCGCCCGCCACTGCTTCCCGAAGTTGTCGGGGTCGCGCAGCGTGCCCGTCGATGACGGGAAGATCACCCCGGCCGTGTTCGGCCCGGACCATTCGTCCTTACGACGGCGCAGCGCGTCGGCCGCGAACCGGGGGAGCGGCACCGACCGCGCCTCGCCGCTCTTGGTGGTGTCCTGGCGTATCAGCCCCTTGCCCTTGAGCCGAACGACCGAGCCGCAGATAGTGGCCACCCGGCCATCCAGGTCGACATCCTCCGGCCGCAACGCCAGCAGCTCCGAGCGCCTCATCCCCGTGCCGGCCAGCACGATCACCGGATCACGCAAGTCCTTCGACTCGCACACCTCCGACGACTCCACCGCCGCCACCAATTCACGCACCCGCTCGGCGGCCAGCGCCGGCGCGCCCTTCGGCTTCTTCTCGGCCTTCTTCCGCCGCCGACGCGGAATCTCATGGATCGGGTTGACGCCGATAGCCCCGGCCATCACCGCGTCCGTCAGCGCGGCGTTCAACGCCACTTTGGTGTGCCGCTCCCGCGTCGGCCCGTGATCCCGCCGGACACCCTTCAGAATCTCGTTCAGCAGCCCGGGATCGGCCTCCTGGACCCGGATACCCACGAACCGCGACTTCACCGCACCGATAGTCGCCGCGTAGGTGTCCACACTCTTCGGCGCCAGCTCCCCATCCGCCCGGCACCGCTCGATGTAGCGGTCCAGCAGCTCCCCGAGCAGAGTCGCCCCGGTGATCGTCCCGGCACCTGGGGGCCGGCGCGCAGCGATCGCGTCCACCAGCGCCGCCTCGGCCTTGGCGCCGTACTCATCCTCGATGCCGTCCGGGGTCATCCGCTCCAACCGGCGGGTAACCCCGTCCCGGTCGCGGTACCGGCACCGGGCCACCCACACGTCTTTAGCGACCTGGGCGCGGGTGATCTTGCCGTGCTGGCCGATCCGCAACGGCGGCCTACCAGCCATGCCGCTCCCTCAATTCCACGATCCGCCGGCGGTAGTCGGCAATTCCGTCCTGTAACTCGGCGCTCTCGTCCGGGGTCAATTCGTCCTTGCGTGCCCGCTTCTCGAACTTCAACGCCCACAAACGACCCTC
>CAYPTG010000470.1:0-303 GCA_964413455.1 uncultured Mycobacterium sp.
GGTGCTGCGCATCCTGCGCACCGACATCTACGCGCCCACCGGCGCGGTGATGGTGCGCCGCGGGCTGGCCTTACGCGGGTCGCTGCTACCCAACCGTGGCCGCAGACACGTTGCCCGCCAATTGGTGGTCACCGAGGGTGCGCTCACCGGTACCCGCATTCCGCTGGGCGCTCAGCCCGTGCTGATCGGTCGCGCTGATGACTCTGCACTGGTACTGACCGACGATTACGCTTCCACCCGCCACGCCAGGCTCTCTCCTCGCGGCACCGAGTGGTACGTAGAGGACCTAGGATCAACCAACGG
>CAYPTG010000470.1:313-1335 GCA_964413455.1 uncultured Mycobacterium sp.
CGACAGGGCGAAGGTGACGACGGCGGTTCGAGTCCCGATGGGCACACCCGTGCGAATCGGCAAGACGGTGATCGAGTTACGCCCATGACCCTGGTGCTCCGATACGCCGCTCGCAGCGACCGCGGGCTGGTGCGGGCCAACAATGAGGATTCGGTCTATGCCGGCGCGCGCCTCCTGGCGCTTGCCGACGGCATGGGTGGGCACGCCGCCGGCGAGATCGCTTCCCAGCTGGTGATCGCCGCGCTGGCCCACCTCGACGACGACGAACCCGGCGGCGACCTACTGAGCAAACTCGGTGATGCTGTCCGGGAAGGCAACTCGGCAATCGCCGCACACATCGACGCCGACCCGGATCTTGACGGCATGGGCACCACCCTGACGGCAATCCTGTTTGCCGGCAATCGACTCGGCCTTGCCCACATCGGAGACTCCCGCGGCTATCTGTTGCGCGATGGCGAGCTCAGCCAGATCACCAAGGATGACTCGTTCGTCCAAACGTTGGTCGACGAGGGCCGGATCACCGCGGAGGAAGCTCACAGCCATCCGCAGCGATCGCTGATCATGAAGGCCTTGACCGGGCACGAGGTGGAACCGGCGCTGATCATGCGCGAGGCCCGCGCCGGCGATCGCTACATGCTGTGCACCGACGGCCTTTCCGACCCGGTCAGCCACGACACCATCCTGGAGGCGATGCAGATCGCCGACGTCGCCGAAAGTGCCGACCGGCTCATCGAATTGGCTCTTCGCGGCGGCGGACCCGACAACGTCACGGTGGTGGTGGCCGACGTCGTCGACTACGAATACGGCCAGACTCAGCCCATCCTGGCGGGCGCGGTGTCGGGCACCGATGATCAAACCGCCCCACCCAACACCGCGGCCGGGCGGGCTTCGGCGTTCAACCCGAAGCGAAATGTTGCAAAACGTGTGGTGCCACAACCTGAAGAGCCGCCGCCGGCGCCCCGGTCACGCCGCCGGATATTCATCGGCGCCGCGGTGCTGGCGTTGGTGGTGCTGGCAAGCCT
>CAYPTG010000470.1:1345-1812 GCA_964413455.1 uncultured Mycobacterium sp.
GTCGGTCGCGAGATCATCCGCAACTACTACTACGTCAGCGACCACAACGGCACCGTCTCGATCATGCGGGGTGTTCAGGGATCGTTTCTGGGATTCTCACTGCAGGAGCCTTATCTCTTCGGGTGTTTGAACGCCCGCGACGATCTCTCCCTCATCAGCGCGGACCAGTCCGAGGGCGACCTGGGCTGCCGACTGCTCGCCGTCAACGACATGCGCCCGTCCGAACGCGCACAGGTGATCGCGGGCCTTCCGTCCGGTTCGCTCGACGAGGCGATCAGCCAGATCGAGGAACTCTCCCGTAGCTCGGTGCTGCCGGTCTGCGCCCCGCCGCCGCCGCCGACGTCAACCGTTACGCGTACACCAGCTGCAACCCCGGCGCCCTCCCCCACTGCGATTCCGGCGTCGCCTGCTCCCTCGGCGACTACGTCGTCCACCACGGTCGCGCCGGAAACCACTGCGCCAAGCAG
>CAYPTG010000471.1:0-1793 GCA_964413455.1 uncultured Mycobacterium sp.
TGGTGTCGACGATGTCGACGAGCAGCGGCTGCGGGACGGCGAACCGGGAGTGGCCGACGAGCGCGTCGACGACCTGCTCGGCGTCGTGCCCCGCGGCCCGGGCGTTCCACAACGCCAGCGGGGTAATCCGGTAGGTGTGCACATGCTCAGGCGCCCGCTCAAGCTCGGCGAACGGGGCGATCGCGGCTCGCGCCGCGCCCGCCAGTTCGTGATCGACCTCCAGCAGGACGGTTTTGTCGGACTGGACGATCAGGGGGCCGTCAGTCATTGGCGCCGCTCCTCCTCATCGCTTCGCTCTGCATCGTCGCCGGCGCGTCATTGCACCCATTATTCCGGCTCGGCCGACATCACCGACGTCACCCGGTGCACAGCGAACTCCCGCAGCCGGCCCTGGGCCGGATCAAAGGCCATCAGCTGCCCGCCGCGCACCGAGATCGGGCTGACCACCCGCTGGGTAGCCACCCCGGCCGCGTCGACGTAACCCATCAGCACCTCCTTGCCCTGCACGGCAGCCAGCTGCAGAAACGCCATCGCGACCGCCGGGTCCATCCGCGCTCCACCCAGCGGCGAGGAGTCCACCCGGCGCAACACCGCCACCACGGTGGCCAGGCTCTCCGGGCTCGGCGTGGACACCCCGCGCATCGGTCGGCGCACCGGGTTCCCCGGAATGCGCGCCCCACGCCGGCGCAGGTCCACGATGGCCCCCGAGGAATCTTCGGCGGCCGGGGCGAAGCCGTCGCGGCGCAGCGCGGCCAGCAGCTCGGCGATCGGCGCCTGGGACACCGCCACCGTCGGGGCCAGCAGCCGCACCTCCAGCTGCCCCAGCGCCGGGGCCGCCACCGCGTGTGACAGCAGCACCGGGTCGTCGCAACGCAGGAACGACGTCGCCACGCCGACCCGCAGCTGCCCGTGCCGGCGCGCCACATCGTTGATCAGATAGCTCAACCCTTGGGGCACCGGCGTTTTCGAGTACTTCTCGAAGAAGCGTTGCAACCCGTCGGCGGTCCGCCCGATATCCAGCGCGTGACGCACCGACGCCTCGCTGACCCGGTACACCATCGCCGCGCCGGCCGACTCGACCTCGGCCACCGCGGCGAGCTCGTCGGCTAGCTCCCGATCCAGCGGACCGGGAACCACCACGGTCAGGTCGGCCTGCACCAGGAAGTGGTCGATCGGCGCGGGCAGCGCGGCGCCCATCGCGGCCAGCGTCGCCTCTTCGTCGCCGGCCAGCAGCACCCGCGCCGGGCCGGCCAGGGCGTCACGTCCGGTGAGCCCCACCGCGTGGGCCTCCTCGAGCAGGTGGGCGACCGGGGTGGGCTGTAGCCGGCCGGCCCAACGGGGCCGACGCCAGATCAACGCCCGCGACGCGTGCGCGGCGTCCACACCCGAACCCGCCGGCAGCCCGGCGAGCATGTCGAGCAGCAGCCGGCGATCCAGCGGAGCCGCGGTGGAATACAGCGAACTCGACAGTGCCGCATAGGGTTTCCCATCCGGTCCCCGACTGCCGATCAGGCCCGGACGGGACGGCAGATCCAGCCAGGTGCCGGCCAACTGCAGCCATCGGGCCGCGGCGGGGGCTTCCAGGAAACGGTCGGTGGCCACCGTGGGCGCCCAATAGGTCGCGGTGTCGCCGATGGTTCCCGGTTCCGCAGTATCGGGGATCCCGCTGGCCACCAGGCCGGCCGCCACCGTCAGCTCCAGGATCAGGCCGAGTCGCTGTTCGTCGATGCCGGTGGTTTTGGCCAGCCGCTTGGCCTCCCGCACGCCAAGCCCGCCGCTGCGCAACTCGGGAA
>CAYPTG010000472.1:0-1792 GCA_964413455.1 uncultured Mycobacterium sp.
GCTTGGCGTGCAGTTTGGAGACCCGGACGTTCTGCCGTTTCAGTTCCTCGCGCAGCACGCCGAGCGCGTCGCGGGTGCCGTCCGGCCGGATGTGGGCTGCCCGGGCCAGCCAGCGCAACGCCTCGTCGTCGTCGGGGGCCGGCAGCAGGTGGGTGCGTTTGAGCCGCTGCAGTTGCAGCCGGTGTTCCAGCAGCCGGAGGAACTCATAAGAAGCGGTGAGGTTGGCCGCGTCGTCACGGCCGATATAGGCACCCGCCCCCAGGGCGGCCAGTGCGTCCACCGTGCAGGCCACATGCAGTGAGTCATCAGAGCGACCGTGCACCAACTGCAGCAGCTGGACGGCGAACTCGACGTCGCGCAGCCCGCCGGTGCCGAGTTTCAGGTCTCGGTCGCGTACCTCGGCGGGCACCAGCGACTCCACCCGCCGGCGCATGGCCTGCACCTCGGGCACGAAATCCTCACGCTCACAAGCGGTCCAGACCATCGGCATCAGCGCGTCGATGTATTGCCGGCCCAGTTCGGCGTCTCCGGCGGCGGGCCGGGCCTTGAGCAGCGCCTGGAATTCCCAGGTCTTGGCCCAGCGCCGGTAGTAGGCGACGTGGGATTCCAGAGTGCGCACCAGAGCGCCCTGTTTACCTTCCGGGCGCAGCGCGGCGTCGACTTCGAAAAATGCCTCCGACGCCAGCCGCATCATCTCCCCGGCCACCCGAATGGTGGCCGGTTCGGCGTTCTCGCCGACGAAGATGACGTCGACGTCGCTGACGTAATTCAGTTCGCGCGCACCGCATTTACCCATCGCGATCACGGCCAGCCGGGGCGGGGCTCCCCCACCGTTGCCGTCGTCCTTGCAGACGTTGGCGACGGCCACCTGCAGCGCGGCGCCGAGTGCGGCGTCGGCCAGATCGGACAGGTGCACCCCGACCGTGCTGAACGGCAGCACCGGCTCGTTTTCGACGGTCGGCGCCAGGTCCAGGGCGGCCAGGATCATCAGCTGGTTGCGGTAGAGGGTGCGCAGCCGGGGCAGCACGACGGTCGGGGCGGTCCCGGCTTCGGCGATGCAGTCGGCGAACGCTTCGCGCAGTTCTTCGGGGCTGGGCAGACTCACTTCGCCGGCCAGCAGCCGCCACGATGACGGGTTGGCGGCCAGGTGGTCACCGAAGGCCAGCGAGGAACCGAGCAGCGCGAACAGCCGGCCCCGCAGTCCCCGGTCTTCCTGCAGCGCCGCGTTCAGTTCGGCCCAGTCGTCGCCGAGCGCTTCGGCAATCCGGAGCACGGCATGCAGTGCGATATCGGCGTCCGGCGCCCGAGACAGCGACCACAGCACCTCGATGTATGCCTCGGTGTCCCAGCCCAGCAGGGTCAGCACGGGGGCCGCCGACGGCTGGACCAGACCAAGCCGTCCCGCGCTCGGTACCCGGGGACGCCGGGTGGCGGGTCTGGTCACGGGCATGACGCTATCGCAGAGTGTGAGCAGGGCTGGCCGCCCGCGGATCTACAGAGCCAGGTACTTCTTCAGCTCGAACGGGGTGACATTGGAGCGGTATTCCTCCCACTCCGCGCGCTTGTTGCGCAGGAAGTAGTCGAAGACGTGTTCGCCGAGCGCCTCGGCGACCAGCTCGGAGTTCTCCATCTCGCTCAGCGCCACCCCGAGGCTGGACGGCAGCTCCCGGTAGCCCATCGCGCGGCGTTCTTCGGGGGTCAGCGTCCACACGTTGTCCTCGGCCTGCGGACCGAGCACGTAGTTCTTCTCGATACCCCGCAGCCCGGCGGCCAGCAGCACCGCGAACGCCAG
>CAYPTG010000473.1:0-1791 GCA_964413455.1 uncultured Mycobacterium sp.
CTACCGGATGGGAGTCGGGCCATGACCGCAGCGCCCGGGATGGGAATGCGCCGGCGGCTGCTGCTCGCCCAGGCGCTGGTGCTGGTCGTCGGAGGGGTCACCACCTGGGTGGTCGCCTCGGTGGTCGGGCCGCCACTGTTCCGCGAGCACCTGCACCAAGCCGGGGTGGCGCACAACTCCAGCGAACAGATCCACGCCGAGATGGCCTACCGGCACGCGACCGCGCTGTCGATCGCGGTGGCGATCACCGTGGCGGCCTCGACCGCGTTCGTCGTCGCCGCCTACCTGAGCCGTCGCCTGCAACGCTCCATCGCCGAGGTCGCCGCGGCAGCCGCCGCCGTGGCCGACGGCCACTACGGCACCCGGGTAAGCCCACCGCGGCTCGGCGCCGAATTCGACGAACTGGCCGCCGCGTTCAACGAGATGGCGCAACGCCTTCAATCGGTGGAATCCACCCGACGGCGGATGTTCGGGGATCTGGCTCACGAGATCCGCACACCCGTGGCGGTGCTGGAGGCCTATCTCGAAGCGGTCGAGGACGGCGTGAAACGTCTCGACCCTGAGACGATTGCGATGCTGCGCGAGCAGACCGGTCGGCTGGTCCGGGTCGTCGCCGACGCCGCCGCCCTGGCCCAGGCCGAGGAATCCCACACCGCGATCGACCCGCGATGGGTCGACACGGTCGATCTGCTCGGTGCACTCAAGGCCGGGTTCGCCGACCGCTACGCCGCCAAGAACGTCACCCTGCACGCCGAAACCCTCGACGCCGGACCGGTGTGGGCCGACCGGCAACGCCTGACCCAGGTGCTGGGCAATCTGCTCGACAACGCCCTGCGGCACACCCCCGCCGGCGGACACGTCACGGTGACCGCCACCCGGCGCGGACCGGACGTGGTCCTCACGGTGACCGATGACGGCGACGGGATACCCCGGGAGCACTTGCCGCACGTCTTTGAACGGTTCTACCGCGCCGACTCCGCCCGCGACCGCGGCCACGGCGGATCGGGCATCGGACTGGCGATCGCCAAAGCGCTGACCCAAGCCCACGGCGGGCACATCAGCGCGGCCAGCCCCGGGCCCGGCCGAGGAACCACCTTCACCGTGGCCGTGCCGATCACCCCTCAGCGCGAGGGTGCCACGATGAGCACGTAACCCGCGGCCGCCACCGCGGCGCGGACCGCCTCGTCGGTCAGAGCAATCGTGCTCGTCACGGTGACTGAAGAATCACCCTGCGGCACCACCTCGACCGCCACCGCGGTAACCGCCTCCAGCTTCTCCAGCTCCGCGGTCACCGCACCAGCGCAATGCCCGCACGTCAGCCCGCGCACCTGATAGGTCTGGGTTTGGGACATCCCAACCCCTACAGCGAGGCCAGGATCTGGTTCATGGTGTCGATTTCCTTCTGCTGGCTGTCCAGGATCGCCTTGGCCATCGCAATCGCATCGGGGAACTGACCGTTCTTGATCTCGTCCTGGGCCATGGTCAGCGCACCCTGGTGATGGGCGATCATCCCGGTCAGGAACAGCTTGCTGGCCTCGACACCCTGGGCGGTGGTCAACGCGTCCATCTGCGCCGGCGACATCATGCCGTCCATCCCGGACATGCTGCCGTGATCCATCCCGGGCGGCATCATCGACCCGCTGGGCATCGGCATGGTGGTGCTCGTTGGGGTACCCGATCCGTTCATGCCGGGCATCCCGCTCATGCCGCCGTGATCCATCCCGGGCATTCCGCTCATGGGCGGCATGCTGCTACCGCTCATCCCCGGCATCCCACTCATCGGCATGCCCC
>CAYPTG010000474.1:0-1777 GCA_964413455.1 uncultured Mycobacterium sp.
ACCGACGACGTTCATGCCGTCCATCAGCGGGCCTTCGATCACCTCGATCGGCCGGCCGCCGGCCGCGGCGATCTCGGCCCGCAGTTCCTCGGTGTCGTCATCGACGTGCGCGTCGATGCCCTTGACCAGGGCGGGGGTGATCCGTTCCCGGACCGGCAGGCCGCGCCACTCGGCGGCTGCCGGATCGTCGTCCTTATCGGAGGTCTTGTTGAACCGTTCGGCGATCTCCAGCAGCCGCTCGGCGGCGTCCTCCCGACGATTCAGCACGACGTCCTCGATCCGGTCCCGCAGCTCGGGGTCGATCGAGTCGTACGGCACCAGCGCGCCGGCGTTGACGATGCCCATATCCAGGCCGGCGTTGATGGCGTGGAACAGGAACACCGCGTGGATCGCCTCGCGGACGGGGTTGTTGCCGCGGAACGAGAACGACACATTCGAGATGCCGCCGGAGATGTGCACCCCGGGCAGGTTCTCCTTGATCCAGGCGCAGGCCTCGATGAAGTCGATCCCGTAGGTCGCGTGCTCCTCGATACCGGTGGCCAGCGCGAAGCAGTTCGGGTCGAAGATGATGTCCTCGGCCGGAAAGCCCACCTCTTCGGTCAGGACCCGATAGGCGCGCCCGCAAATCTCCTTGCGGCGCTCCAGGTTGTCGGCCTGGCCCTGCTCGTCGAAGGCCATCACGACGACGGCGGCGCCGTACTTGCGGCACAGCTGGGCCTCGCGGATGAACTTCTCCTCGCCCTCCTTCATCGAGATCGAGTTGACGATCGGCTTGCCCTGCACGTTCTTCAGGCCCGCCTCAATGACCTCCCACTTGGATGAGTCGATCATCACCGGGACACGGCTGATATCCGGTTCGGCCGCAATCAGTTTGGTGAATCGGTCCATCGCGGCGACGCCGTCGATCATGCCCTCGTCCATGTTGATGTCGATGACCTGCGCGCCCACCTCGACCTGCTGCAGCGCCACCGACAGCGCGGTGTCGTAATCCTGCGCTTTGATCAGGTTGCGGAACCGTGCCGAGCCGGTGATGTTGGTCCGCTCCCCGATGTTGACGAACAGCGAGTCGTCGGTGATGTTCAGCGGCTCCAGACCCGAGAGCCGGGTGGCGACCGGGATCTGCGGCACCTGACGCGGCGCAATACCCTCCACGGCCTGCGCGATCGCGCCGATATGCGGCGGCGCGGTGCCACAGCACCCGCCGACCAGGTTGACCAGACCGGCCTCGGCGAACTCGGCGATATAGCCGGCCTGGCACTCCGGGGACTCGTCGTACTCGCCAAAAGCGTTGGGCAGACCGGCATTTGGATAGCAGGAGACGAACGTGTCCGCGATCCGCGACATCTCGGCGATATACGGCCGCATCTCCGGGGCGCCCAGCGCACAGTTAAGACCTATCGCGATCGGCTTGGCGTGCCTGATCGCGTTCCAGAACGCCTCGGTGGTCTGACCGGACAACGTCCGTCCGGAGGCGTCGGTGATGGTGCCCGAGATGATCACCGGCCAGCGCCGTCCACGCTGCTCGAACAACGTTTCCAGGGCGAACACCGCTGCTTTGGCGTTCAGCGAGTCGAAGATGGTCTCGACGATGAGCAGGTCCGCGCCGCCGTCGACCAGGCCGCCCGCGGCTTCCAGGTAGGCGGCGACCAGCTGGTCGTAGGAGACGTTGCGGGCGCCGGGGTCGTTGACGTCCGGGGAGATCGACGCGGTCCGAGTCGTCGGCCCCAGCGCCCCGGCCACGTAGCGGGGCTTATCGGGGGTGCTGAACTCGTCGGCG
>CAYPTG010000475.1:0-1773 GCA_964413455.1 uncultured Mycobacterium sp.
CCGCCGAACTCTGTGTGGTGGGCGATGACGACGAGTCGATCTACGCCTTCCGTGGTGCCACTATCCGCAATATCGAGGACTTCGAGCGCGACTTCCCCAGCGCCACAACGATTCTGCTGGAACAGAATTACCGCTCGACGCAGACCATCCTGTCCGCGGCGAATGCGGTGATCGCCCGTAATACCGGCCGCCGGGAAAAACGGCTGTGGACCGACGCCGGCGACGGCGAGCCGATCGTCGGCTATGTCGCCGACAACGAACACGACGAAGCCCGCTTCGTCGCCACCGAGATCGACGGCCTGACCGCAGGGGCGATCGGCGGCCAAGCCGGATTCAACTTCGCCGACGTCGCGGTCTTCTACCGCACCAACAACTCCTCCCGCGCACTGGAAGACGTCTTCATCCGTGCCGGCATCCCCTACCGGGTCGTCGGCGGAGTGCGGTTCTACGAGCGCAAGGAAATCCGCGATATCGTCGCCTACCTGAGGGTGCTGGACAACCCCGGTGATGCGGTGAGCCTGCGGAGGATCCTCAACACCCCGCGCCGCGGCATCGGCGACCGCGCCGAGGCCTGCCTGGCGGTGTACGCCGAGAACACCGGCGCCGGTTTCGCCGATGCGCTGAGCGCCGCGGCCCAGGGCCAGGTGCCGATGCTGAACTCCCGATCGGAGAAGGCGATCGCGGCGTTCGTGGACATGCTGGACGAGTTGCGCGGACACCTGGACGACGAACTCGGCGACCTGGTCGAGGTGGTGCTGGAGCGCACCGGCTACCGCCGGGAACTGGAGGCCTCCAACGACCCGCAGGATCTGGCTCGGCTGGACAACCTGAACGAATTGGTCAGCGTCGCACACGAATTCAGTGTCGACCGGGCCAACGCCGCCGCCCTGACCGATACCGATAACGACGCCGACGGCGCTGCCGGCGGTAGTGCCGCAGACCTCGATGAGGACGTCCCGCAGACCGGGATACTCGCCGAATTCTTGGAGCGGGTCTCGCTGGTCGCCGACTCCGACGACATCCCGGAAAACGACTCCGGCATGGTCACCCTGATGACCCTGCACACCGCCAAGGGCCTGGAATTCCCGGTGGTCTTCGTCACCGGCTGGGAGGACGGCATGTTCCCGCACATGCGGGCACTCGGCGATCCGGCCGAACTGGGCGAGGAACGTCGGCTGGCTTACGTCGGGATCACTCGGGCCCGCCAGCGGCTCTACGTCAGCCGGGCCAAGGTCCGCTCGTCGTGGGGGCAACCGATGCTCAACCCGGAGTCCCGGTTTCTGCGGGAGATCCCCGAAGAGCTCATCGACTGGCGTCGCACCGACCCCGGCCCGGCCGGGATGTCGCGCAGTGCCCCGGTGGCCGGCCGGTTCGGCCCGCCGCGGCCCGCACCGGTGCCCTCAGGGGCGGGGACCGGCAAGCGCCCGCTGATCGTGCTGGCGCCCGGAGACCGGGTCACCCACGACAAGTACGGGCTGGGCCGAGTGGAAGAGGTTTCCGGGGTGGGGGAGTCGGCGATGTCGCTGATCGATTTCGGCAGCGCGGGCCGGGTGAAGCTGATGCACAACCACGCCCCGGTACAGCGGCTCTAGTTTTTGCGGCGTCGAACTCGACGAAATGGTGCGATCTACTCGCACAACCGCGCCCGTTTGTCGGTTTGGGTGCCAGCCGGGTGACGATGCGGCGAATGAGACTTAGCCGGTGTAGGGGCCGACGGAGATTCCGCGCGAGGCCAGCCACGGCACCGGGTCGATCCGGTTGGTCCCGCCGAGC
>CAYPTG010000476.1:0-1756 GCA_964413455.1 uncultured Mycobacterium sp.
CGGGCCGGTAGCACCACCGGCACCACCAGCACCGCCGATGCCATTGAGGCCGGTGGCTGCCCCGCCGTTACCGCCGTTACCGCCGTTGCTATACAGCGCCCACAGCCCGCCCTGACCACCAGCACCGCCGGCACCACCCACACCGTTGATGGCGGAGGTGGCCGCGCCGTCCCCGCCGTTGCCGCCGTGGCCCCACATGATGCCGGCCATACCGCCGTCGCCGCCCGTGCCGCCGTTGACGCCCTCGATGCCGGCACCGCCGTTACCGCCGTTACCGATGAAGAACGCTGCGCCACCCGCGCCGCCGTTCCAGCCGCTACCGCCGTTGCCCAACAGGATGCCGGCCTGGCCGCCGTTGCACGCCACACCCTGGTTGCAGGTTTCGGCGGTCCACGAGTAGCCGTTGCCGATCAACAAGCCGGCATTCGGATTCTCCGCAGTGCCGTTACCAATGAAGATCCGGATGAAATCAGCGATCGGATTCGCGCTCAGCTTCGCCGAAGCGCCCACCGCGGTGCTATTAACCGCCGGGGAGGCCACATCCAACGGCTCACCACTGGTCGTGGCCGCCGCCGCCGCAGCCGTCCCCGACTTCCCCGACAACTCCCGGCGGGTGAACGCCGCCGCGGTCCACATCAACGGCGCCGCCCCCGGAACCTCACCAGTACCCGCACCGGTCAACCACGACCACAACGACTGCGCCATCGCCACCACACCCGACGCCGGCTTAGCCGCCACCATCGCCGGGGCCGCGGCCACCGCCGCAGTCGCCGAGGCCGCCGCCGAAGACGCCGCCGCCGCAGCAGCAGCCGGAACAGCGGTCACCGACGGCACCACCGACGAGGAAGTCGGGGTCTGGGTTCCCGCGGCCTCAGGGGCCGAGGCACCAGTGGCCCCGGCCGATTCCGGTGCCGAAGCAGAGGGCGCTTCCGGGGCAGTGCTAGCCGGGGCCGAGGGGACGGCATTGCCGGCAGCCGTCGGGATCGTGCCGCGGCTCGGGCGTACAGAATCGGCACCCCCCACACCCGAGGAGCCGGCATTACCGGCCGAAGCACCCCGACTGGACACCGGAGCTTCAGCGGCCGGGGCTTGCGGGGTCTGGGCTTGCACGGCCGAACCAGAAGCAGGCGAGGCCTCCTGCACCGGCGCGGGGGACACCGGCGCAGGAGCCTCAACCACCGGCGTAGGGGACACCGGCACGGGAGCATCAACAACAGCAGGAGCATCAACAACAGCAGGAGCCTCAACCACCACAGGAGCAGGAGCCTCAACCACCGGAACAACCGGAACCTCAACCACCGGCTCAGCAGCCGGCTCAGGCACAGAATCCGCACCGCTGGGGGCGCCGCGCTGGGCCCGCGAACCCCCACGCACCGCACTCGACGACGTCGAGGCGCCACTATCCGACGACGAGGCCGAATCCGACCCCGACGACCCACCCGAACCCCGAGTATCAGCAAACGCCGCCGGCGCCCACGCCACCGCAGCACCCACACCCAACGCCACCGCCAGCGCCCCAACCCGACCCACATACCGGGCAGACCCCGACACCAACTCGTTGCTAACGAAAACAGTTGCCATGGCCGTCCGCCTTTACCCCGAGAGACGCCCAGCCCAGCGCTAGGCAGCGTGAGGAGCATCGCAGACCGCGAAGGCGTCCGTCATCCCATCTGCCAGAAAACCAAAAGATCGACCAGGCACCGAGCCCGTGGACTCACTCCAAAGCTAAATGTCGGTGGGCGGTCCTACGGTGCAA
>CAYPTG010000477.1:0-1754 GCA_964413455.1 uncultured Mycobacterium sp.
GGTCCACGAGTCGTCCAGTGTGTCGGCCTGGTCCAGCACCCCCATCTGCACTCCGCCGCGGCGGGTCACCCGGCCGGCGTCGGGCTGAATCCTGCCGGCCAGCATGCCCAGCAGGCTGGATTTTCCGTCGCCGTTGCGGCCGACGATCCCGATCCGGTCGCCGTCGTTGACGCCGACGGTCACCGCGTCGAACACCACCCGGGTCGGGTACTCAAGGTGCAGCGCCTCGCCGCCCAGCAGGTGTGCCACCAGATGAGCCTAATCGGAGGCTAAAGCGCCTGGCTGTGGGCTTGAAAACCCTCTGGCCGCGGTCCCCGGTGTGCCATGATGGGCGGGCTGCCGCAGAGGCATAAGCAGCGCAGATGTTCGGCAGGAGCGCACGTGGATCTGAGTTTGTCGGCGATCGTCAAGCCCCTCGAACGGCTGGTGGCGACGGCCCAGAACGGGTTCGAGGTAGCCCGCTTCGGCGGCCTGGACACCGGCACCGTGCCCTCGCCGTTCCAGATCGTCGAGAGCACCAACATGTACAAGCTCCGGCGCTACTTCCCGCCGGACAACCGGCCCGGTCGGCCCAAAGCCGGCCCGCCGGTGCTGATGGTGCACCCGATGATGATGTCGGCAAACATGTGGGACGTCACCCGCGAGGAGGGGGCGGTCGGCATCCTGCACGCCTCCGGTGTGGACGCCTGGGTCATCGACTACGGCGAGCCGGACAAGGTCGAGGGCGGCATGGAACGCACTCTGACCGACCACATCGTCGCGCTGAGTCAGGCCATCGACACCGTCCGGGCGCAGACCGGGCAGAAAGTCCATATCGCTGGCTACTCCCAAGGCGGCATGTTCTGCTACCAGACCGCGGCCTACCGTCGCTCCAAGGACATCGCCAGCATCATCGCGTTCGGCTCTCCGGTCGACACTCTGGCCGGTCTGCCCGGCGGGCTGCCCAGCGATATGGCGGTCGGGCTGGCCGAGTTCCTGGCCGACCACGTGTTCAACCACATCGACGTTCCAAGCTGGTTGGCCCGCACCGGATTCCAGATGCTCGACCCGCTGAAGACCGCCAAATCCCGGGTCGAGTTCCTGCTGCAACTGCACGACCGGGAGGCGTTGCTGCCCCGCGAGCAGCAGCGCCGCTTCCTGGACCGGGAAGGCTGGATCGCCTGGTCGGGCCCGGCGATCGCCGAACTGCTCAAGCAGTTCATCACGCACAACCGGATGATGACCGGCGGTTTCGCCGTCCAGGGTCAACTGGTGACGCTGCACGACATCACCTGCCCGGTGCTGGCCTTCGTCGGGGAGGTCGACGACATCGGGCAGCCGCCGGCGGTGCGCGGCATCAAGCGGGCCGCGCCCAACGCCGAGGTGTACGAATCGATGATCCGGGCCGGGCATTTCGGGCTGGTGGTGGGTTCCAAGGCAGCGACCCACACCTGGCCGACGGTGGCCGAGTGGACGCTGTGGGTGTCCGGGCAGGGACCGGAGCCGGCGAACATCGCCCCGATGGCCGACAGCGAGCCGCCCACCGACGACTCCTCCGGGGTGCCGCTGAGCTCCCGGGTGATGCTGGGGATGGCCGAAGCCTCGGAGCTGGCGGTGACGCTGGCCAAGGGCGCGGCCGACGCGGTGGTCGCGGCCAACAATTCGATACGGACCCTGGCGGTCGAGACGGTGCGTACCCTGCCCCGGCTGGTACGCCTCGGGCAGATCAACGACCACACCCGAATCTCGTTGGGCCGCATCATCTCCGAGCAGGC
>CAYPTG010000478.1:0-1752 GCA_964413455.1 uncultured Mycobacterium sp.
TCCAGTCGCTGCGCGACACCCTGGGCAAGGTGGCCCAGACCGTCGGCGAATGGCTGCTGCGGACGCTGAGCGGTGCGGCCGGCGGGGTGATCGGCTTCATCACCTCGGCGATCATCTTCCTGTACGTGCTGATCTCGCTGCTGGTCAACAAGACCGAACTGGTCACCCTGCTGCGCCGGCTCAACCCGCTGGGCGAGGAAGCCACCGACCTGTACCTGGCCAAGATGGGGGCGATGGTCAAGGGAACGGTCAAGGGCCAGTTCATCATTGCGGTGATCCAAGGCACCCTCGGCGCGCTGACGATCTACATCGCCGGCTTCCACGACGCCTTCTTCATCTTCGCGATCTTCCTCACCGCGCTGTCGGTGATCCCGCTGGGCAGCGGCATCGTGACGATCCCGTTCGGGATCGGGATGATGTTCTTCGGCAACGTCGCCGGCGGCCTGTTCGTGGTGCTGTTCCACATCCTGGGCATCACCAACATCGACAACTTCCTGCGTCCGATCCTGGTGCCCAAGGAGGCCCGGCTGGACCCGGCGCTGATGCTGCTGTCGGTGTTCTCCGGGCTGGCGATGTTCGGGTTCTTCGGGATCGTGCTGGGCCCGGTGCTGATGATCGTCATCGTCACCACCATCTCGGTGTACCTGGCGGTCTACAAGGGCGTGGAGATGACCGACCCGGATGCGGAGTCCGAGGAACCCGACGACCGAGGTGACGAAGACCGCCGGAAGTTGTTCCGGCGCAAGGCCAAGCGGAAGAAGCTCACGCCAGCTGCCCCCTAACGCCCAAACCGACAAATGGGCGAGGTTGTGCGAGTGGAATGCGACATTTCGTCGAGTTGGGTGTAGATGAGAGCTACCCCAGACGCTGTTTGAGGAACTCCACTACCCGCTTGCGGGCCTCGTAGGCCTGCTGGCCCGGCACCTCACGGACCTCCAGCGTCAGCACCGAGTGCGCCATCCGGCCGAACCCACCGGCATTACCCGGCGAGGAGTCCAACTCGATGGCCTCGAAGTTGTCGCCAAGCCGGTCCTTGAGCGTGGTGAACCGCTCCGCGGGGGCCATCGGGTCGCCGCTGAACCGCAGGCCCAGCGCGCACAGACCGTCCTGCTCCGCGCGGCGCTGGATGACCGTCATCTCCTGCTCGGAGAACCCGGGATCGCGCTTGTGGGCGGCGGTCAGCCCGACCGGCACCGACGGCTGGCTGAGCACCGAGGCCAGCACGCTGTCGTCGACGGCGGCGGCCAGCGCGAAACCGCCGGAGAAGCACTGCCCGATCACGCCGACGCCCTTACCCGGCGTCTTGGCATTGAGGTCACGGGCCAGCGCGCGCAGGTAGTTGGCCACCGGCCGCTCTTTGTTGAGCGCCAGCGCGGCGAACTCCTTGGTGACGCAGCCGCGCAGCACGGTGGGAACCGCCTTCGGGCTCATCGCCTTGGCGCCCGGGGTGCCGTACAGCGACGGGATGGCCACGGTAAAACCGTTGTCCACCAAGTAATTACCCAGCGCCAGCACCCCGGGGTGCACCCCTGGCATCTCCGGGATCAGCACCACACCGGGGCCGGAGCCCTTGTAGTAAACGTCGTGGGTGTAGCCAGCGGCGGTGAACGGTTCGCGGGTCCAGCCGGTCAAGTCAGCCTCAGGGGCGGTCTTCGGGGCGTCTTTGGGGGCGTCGTCAGCCATGGGCTCACTTTAAGTGACACCCAACTCGACACCCCCAACTCGACAAAATGGTCGCATCCACTCGCACAA
>CAYPTG010000479.1:0-1748 GCA_964413455.1 uncultured Mycobacterium sp.
GGGGACATGACCGTCTTCTCGCGGGACCTGGGCTCCATGGGGGCCGGCGAGAAGTACCGCGGTGAGTTCTAGGAACGGCTCAAGGCCGTGCTGGACGAGATCAAGGACTCCGCCGGGCAGATCATCACCTTCATCGACGAGCTGCACACCATCGTCGGCGCCGGCGCCACCGGCGAGGGCGCGATGGACGCCGGCAACATGATCAAGCCGATGCTGGCCCGCGGTGAGCTGCGCCTGGTCGGTGCTACCACGCTCGACGAATACCGCAAGTACATCGAGAAGGACGCCGCGCTGGAGCGCCGGTTCCAGCAGGTGTTCGTCGGCGAACCGTCGGTGGATGACACCGTCGGCATCCTGCGTGGCCTCAAGGACCGCTACGAGGTGCATCACGGGGTGCGGATCACCGACTCGGCGCTGGTCGCCGCCGCCACCCTGTCCGACCGCTACATCACCAGCAGGTTCCTGCCGGACAAGGCCATCGACCTGGTCGACGAGGCGGCCTCCCGGCTGCGGATGGAGATCGACTCCCGCCCCGTCGAGGTCGATGAGGTGGAGCGGCTGGTGCGCCGGCTGGAAATCGAGGAAATGGCGCTGGCCAAGGAGGAGGACGACGCGTCCAAAGACCGGCTGGAGAAGCTGCGCGCCGAGCTGGCCGACCAGAAAGAAAAATTGGCGGAGCTCACCACACGCTGGCAGAACGAGAAGAACGCCATCGACATCGTGCGGGAGATCAAGGGGCAGTTGGAGGATCTGCGCGGGGAGGCCGACCGGGCCGAACGCGACGGTGATCTGGCCAAGGCCGCCGAACTGCGCTACGGCCGCATCCCCGAGCTGGAGAAGAAGCTGGACGGGGCGCTGCCGCAGGCCGAGGCCCGCGAGGCGGTGATGCTCAAGGAGCAGGTCAGCCCGGACGACATCGCCGACGTGGTCGGGTCGTGGACCGGCATTCCGGCCGGACGGCTGCTGGAAGGCGAGACCGCCAAGCTGCTGCGGATGGAAGAGGAACTCGGCAAGCGGGTCATCGGGCAGCGCAAGGCCGTGGTTGCGGTGTCCGATGCGGTGCGCCGTAGCCGGGCTGGGGTCGCCGACCCCAACCGGCCGACCGGATCGTTCCTGTTCCTGGGTCCCACCGGCGTCGGCAAGACCGAGCTGGCCAAGGCGCTGGCTGACTTCCTGTTCGACGACGAGCGGGCGATGGTCCGCATCGACATGAGCGAATACGGCGAAAAGCATTCGGTGGCAAGGCTTGTCGGTGCCCCGCCCGGCTACATCGGCTACGACCAGGGTGGTCAGCTGACCGAGGCGGTGCGCCGCCGGCCCTACACGGTGGTGCTGTTCGACGAGGTCGAGAAGGCCCACCCGGATGTGTTCGACGTGCTGCTGCAGGTGCTCGACGAGGGACGGCTGACCGACGGTCAAGGCCGCACCGTCGACTTCCGCAACACCATCTTGATCCTGACCTCCAACCTGGGTTCCGGTGGCACCGAAGAGCAGGTGATGGCTGCCGTGCGCGCGGCGTTCAAGCCGGAGTTCATCAACCGGCTCGACGACGTGTTGATCTTCGACGCGCTGAACCCCGAGGAACTGGTGCAGATCGTCGACATCCAGCTGGCCCAGCTGCAGAAGCGGCTGTCCCAACGGCGCCTGGAACTGCAGGTGTCGCTGCCGGCCAAGCAGTGGCTGGCCGAGCGGGGATTCGACCCGCTCTACGGTGCCCGCCCGCTGCGCCGGCTGGTGCAGCAGGCCAT
>CAYPTG010000480.1:0-1747 GCA_964413455.1 uncultured Mycobacterium sp.
CCTCAGCGGCTCACTGCGCTGCGCCGCATCGTCACCCGGCTAGGCCCGATGGCCGCGCTCCTCAGCGGCTCACTGCGCTGCGCCGCATCGTCACCCGGCTAGGCCCAATTGTCGGGCTCAGGTCAGGTATCGGTAGGCCGGTGACCCCGGCTCCAACGCCTCGACGTGCAGGCCCGAGGCGTCCATCCGGGCCCGCAGGCCTTCCAGGTCGGCCGCCGAACCCAGCTCGATGCCGACCAGCGCCGCGCCGATCTCCCGGTTGTTGCGCTTGACGTACTCGAACAGTGTGATGTCGTCGCCCTCGCCGAGCACCTCGTCGAGGAAACGGCGCAGCGCCCCGGGTTCCTGCGGGAAGTCGACCAGGAAGTAGTGCTTGAGACCCTTGTGCACCAGCGAGCGCTCCAGCACTTCGCCGTACCGGGAGACGTCGTTGTTGCCACCCGAAATCAGGCACACCACAAGCGATCCCGGTGTCACATCGGCCTCCAGCAGTCCGGTGACCGACAGCGCGCCGGCAGGCTCGGCGATGATGCCTTCGTTCTGGTAGAGGTCGAGCATCGCGGTACACACCGCTCCCTCGTCGACGGTGGTGACCGACACCATGTCCCCGGCGGCTGCCAGCGCCCGATAGGACATCTCCCCGACCCGCCGCACCGCCGCGCCGTCGACGAACTGGTCGATGTCCTCCAGCGTCACCGGCCCGCCTTCGGCCAGTGCGGCGATCATCGACGGGGCGCCGGCCGGTTCGATGCCCCGCACCGAGGTGGAGCTGGTGCGCTGCGCCAGGTAGGTGGTGATCCCGGCGATGCAACCGCCACCGCCGACCGGGACGATCACCAAATCCGGTTCGGCGTCGAGCTGGTCGAGGATCTCCACGGCGATGGTGCCCTGGCCGGCCATCGTCCGCGGGTCGTCGAACGGGGGCACCAGTGTGGCGCCGGTGCGGGCGACGTCCTCACGGGCCGCCGCGGCGGCGTCGTCGTAGCCGACTCCCCCGACGAGCAGCTCGATGTACTCGCCGCCGTGGTAGCGAATTCGGTCCCGCTTCTGCTTGGGGGTTTTGGCCGGGACGTACACCCGGCCGTGCACCTGCATTGAGCGGCAGGCCAGCGCAAAGCCCTGGGCGTGATTGCCGGCCGATGAGCACACCACGCCGGTGCGCAACTCGTCGGCGGTGAGCTGTTTGATCAGGTTGAAGGCGCCACGCAGTTTGTAGGACCGCACGCTCTGCAGATCCTCACGTTTGAGGTACACCTGGGCGCCGGTGGCCGCCGACAGCCGATCGCTGTACTGCAGCGGGGTGCGGGCCACCACGTCGGCGATCCGGGCGGCGGCAGCGTCGATGTCCGATGCCGTCAGCGGCGCGACGGGGCTATGGCTCAGCTCGGCGGACACCGGTCAATGGTGCCACCGGCCGACGCCGGTCAGTGAATCGGGGTGAGCACGAAGACCGGGATCTCCCGCTCGGTTTTGCGCTGGTAGTCAAGGTAGTCGGGCCATACCTCAGCGGCCCGCTCCCACCAGGTGGCCTTCTCCTCACCGAACACCTCGCGGGCTTCGTAGTCGCCGGTGGTGGTGCCGTCCTGCAATTCGACGCGGGGGTGCTTCTTGACGTTGTAGTACCAGACCGGGTTCTTCGGGGCGCCGCCCAGCGAAGCGACAATGGCGTACTCGCCGTCGTGCTCGACGCGCATCAACGGGGTCTTGCGCAGCTTGCCGGTCTTAGCGCCGACGGTGGTCAGCAGCA
>CAYPTG010000481.1:0-1743 GCA_964413455.1 uncultured Mycobacterium sp.
GGGCTCTGCTGGACGGTGTTGTCCACCTGCGGCGCTTCGGCATAGCCGCCCAGGCCGCTGGCCCACGGAACCCATTCAGTGGCCGGGTCGGCGTAGGTCCCCGGGGACACCACAATCTCGTTGGCCGGACCGTAGTCGTAGTAGTCGTCATCGTCATCATCGGCGTGCGCCGTGATGGCCAATCCCAGCGCCGCAGCCGCGGCCACCGCTAATGACAGAACCGATGATCCGATCAGCTTCCGAACCATATGCGGACCTCCTACGCGAACGTGCATGCGTTGTGTGTCTCTTGATTATCCCGCGAACATCAACGATGAGGATCAGAATCGGGTGAAACCGCAGGATGTGGCACCCGCGCGACGACGACCAACCCATTCCGCGCCGGCCGAAACACCTCTAGGCTCGTCATGACGAGCTAGAGAGGGACACCCTCATGACCGACGACAAGAGTCTGGATCAGCCGGCCAAGAAGCGGCCGCGCAGGCCGGCGCCGACTCCCGACGAACTCCGCTCACTCGAAGACACCGCATTCCCTGAACCGTTCCGGAAGCTGATGCGCCAGCTGTTTTGGCCGCTAAACCAGATGCGACGGCGCAAGCGCTGATCGGTCGGGCGACCTCACAGCGTGTCGAGATCGACGAAATGGCGGATTTTTCTCGCACTTCCCCGCCCAAACTCACGTTTGGGCGGAGTGGGACATCGACTGCACCGACGGCGGGACGGGAATCGTCGGGTCGCAGTCCGGGGCGGCCAGCGGGGCACCGTAGGTGGTGGTGATGGGGACGACGCCGGCCCATCCGCCGGCGGCGACGTCGTCCGCGTCGTCCTCGGGCCAGCCGGCGGTGCTCTTGAGCGACCAGTTGTCCGGCCCGATCGGCAGCGCCAGCACTAGCGTCGCCGCCAGTTCTCGGGTGCTGCTGTGCCGCAGCTCCGCCGATCGCCCGGGAATGAAGGTGTCCAGCAACCCCTGCAGGTAGCCGGGCTTGGCATCGTCGGTCACCGCGGTGAAGCTGCCGAACAGCACCGCGCTGCGGTAGTGAAACGACGACTCGAATCCGCTGCGCGCCACCACAACTCCGTCCAGCGTGGTGACGCACACCGACACCGGCACACCAGAGGCGACCTCCCGCAGCCACGGCGAACCGGTCGAGCCGTGGATCACCAGCTCATCACCGATCCGGGCGCAGCCGATGGGCAGCGCGACGGGATGGCCGTCGCGCACGAAGGCGACGATGCCCAGCGGGGTGCTGTCCAGCAGCGCGTCCAGGTCCGCCCGAGAGTGGCTCTGCCGCTCCCGCATCCGGGACACCTGGGTGTCCGGTTGGGTCATGGCAGCACCCGGCGCAACGATTCCGGGGTCAGGTCCGCCAGCCGCGGGTAGCCGTCGACGGCCATGATCAGATCGGCCTCGGCGAGGATCGAGCGCAGCACGTGCACGATTCCGTCGGCGCCGGCCAGCGCGGCCCCGTAGGCGTAGGGCCGGCCGATGCCGACGGCGGATGCCCCGAGCGCCAGCGCCTTGATGACGTCGGCCCCGGAGCGCACCCCGGAGTCGAACAGCACCGGCACCTCACCGGCGGCGGCCACCACGTCGGGCAGGCAATCAAGAGCCGGCAGTCCGCCGTTGGCCTGCCGGCCGCCGTGGTTGGAGCAGTAGATTCCGTCCACGCCGAGGTCGATGGCCCGGCGGGCGTCGTCGGGATGGCAGATGCCCTTGAGGATCAGCGGCAGCGAGGTGATCGA
>CAYPTG010000482.1:0-1742 GCA_964413455.1 uncultured Mycobacterium sp.
GGATCGGTGCATTTCAACAAGGAAATAGTCGCCGGCGAAGCCGGCCTTCCATGCAGTAAGGGTTTTTCCAGCCCGGAGGGCCGAAGCCTGCTTTCGAGGGAAAGCAGGCGTAGCAGGCGGAGGCCTGAGCGCGCCCCCAATGGCGCCGTAGAGAAGGCCGGAGCCTGTGGGAAAACCCTGCGGCCGAAGGCCGCCGTAAAACGCTGTCCCAAAACTGACGTTTTTGATATGTTGTTTTTGTTACGGGTTTTCTCGCCATGTCCGGATAGGACTCGCATCAATCGACACGACGACGCCGGCGGGCAAGATGGTTTTCGGGATCTTCGCCGCTCTGGCTGAGTATGAACGCGAACTGACAATAGAACGTACTGTGGCGGGCCTCTCTGCTGCGCGAGCGCGCGGGAGAGTAGGAGGGAGACCGCCGAAAATGACAAAGGCGAAGTTACGTTTGGCTATGGCTGCGATGAGCCAGCCGGGAACGAAGGTCGGGGAACTATGCCGGGAATTAGGCATTACCCGATCGACCCTTTATCGGCATGTCGGGCCAGACGGCACCTTGCGGACCGAGGGGAAAAAGCTCCTGCCAAGCTAGTCGTATTTGACATTGAAAATGTCGCAGGATTCATTGTGAAATGATTCTGCTGGATGGAGCAAAACATTGACTCCATTAAGGGAGATGATAACGGTTAGGACGTTCTCTTGTATAAAAGTACACCAATAAGCGCACCAAATAAAATCGAACGTGGGAACGACAGACGGGCGGAACAGATGAAGGGCATCTCAAAGGTAATAACGTTTGACGGCCCACCTGAACCAGAGAAAATAAAACCGGGTGAAGCCGGCGTGAATCTCTCTTGGTTGACAGAACTCGCGGATAACCCTCCTCCAAAAAACAGGCATTGGTCTAAGATGCTTCGGGAGTTGGTGTTAAATCCGCGAGCGGATGGGACAACTCCGACAAATGACGAGTTGGCGGCTAAACTCGAAGTCTTTCGAGATACAGTGATGCGCGCCAAAAAGCGTTGGCAAAAGATCGGCGTGATCTATCGCGTCAATTACAACGGCGTTTATGCTTACAATCCCAAAATGCTTGTCGCGAAAGACAAGGACGGGAATGTCATAAAGCACGTGTCGATTGATGTGCGGGCGGCGTCCGATATGGAGGCCTACCACTAGGGCAACTAGCGGTACTTCTCAAAAAGATCGACCTGTTCGGGCTTGTCTCCGGCCTCCTCAGAATGTGCCGGAGCACTCGCATTTTTGCGTGCGGCCGCGGCCGCCGCTTTGAAGGCTTCTTCAAGCGGCAAGTCCTCTTGTTCGGTATCTTCGGTCGAAGGCAGCGCACCTCGTGGCGGCGGTGAGTTCTTACCAAGAACCGCCTTCACATAGACGTCGATATCGGCGTCACTGGTGAAGGTGCCGGTTGGTTTAAAGGTGTAGGTCCACTCGGCCGGAACGTTCGACGGGCGATGATCCTTTGCGTCTTCAGGGAAGGGGAATTTGACCTGATAGACGTTCTTGCCGATCCCGGTAACGAAGGCGGTCACACCTTTATCATCGACGCCCAATTCCGTGCTGAATTCCGATCGTTCGATAGGGCTGGCGCGATGCGTCTCCTTCAGCCATTTCGTCGTGCCATCGGTCATCATGTCCCGGCGATATTCATAGAATGTCGTCTCGCCCAGGTTGTCAACGGCGGAGTAAAATCCGGCCAGGCGGCGGAGTAAAACCAGGCCACCTTC
>CAYPTG010000483.1:0-1729 GCA_964413455.1 uncultured Mycobacterium sp.
CCGGCCGGCAGCACCGCGACCACGTCCACCTCGGCCAGCGTCAGTGCCCGCGCCACGTTGACGCCCTTGCCGCCCGGTTCGTCGCGCACCTCCGTCACCCGGTGCACCCCGCCGCGGACCAGTTCGCCGGGCAGGCTCAGGGTGCGGTCGATGCTCGGGTTCGCGGTGACGGTGACGATCATGTCGCTCCGTTCGGATTTACCCCAATTCACGTTGATCCACCGGGGGATTGTCAACGCTTTGTTGATAATTCATCCATGACCGCGTCAAAGGTGACCGTGCTGGCTGGCGTCCCGGTGGTTCCCGGTGTCCGATTCGCCCCCGTCATCCGGGCCGGTCGGCTGCCCGGCGTCGACGAGTTGGAATCGCGCACCGAGCTGCCCGAGGCCCAGCGTCCCGACGAAGTGGCCCGGTTCTCCGCGGCCGCGGCCACCGTCGCGCAACGACTGCGGGATCGGGCCGCGCAGGCCACCGGGCCGGCCGCCGAAGTGCTCACCGCCACCGCTCAACTGGCCCAGGACCGGGCCTGGCTGGGTGCCGCCGAGAACGCCATCAAAGCCGGCAAACCCGCGGTGCGGGCCGCCGCGGATGCCGCCGGCCAGTTCATCACCATGTTCACCACGATGGGCGGGCTGATGGCCGAGCGGGTCACCGACCTCAAGGACATCCGCGACCGGGTGATCGCCGAACTGGCCGGGCTGCCCGAACCCGGTGTGCCGGACCCGGTCGAGCCGTCCATCCTGTGCGCCGAGGACCTGGCCCCGGCCGACACCGCCGGGCTGGACCCGCACCGGGTGGTCGGGCTGGCCACCAGCCTGGGCGGGCCGACCAGCCACACCGCGATCATCGCCCGCCAGCTCGGCATCCCGTGCGTGGTCGCGGTGCGCGGCCTGGACGACGTGCCCGCCGGGACCATGGTGCTGATCGACGGCGGCCGCGGCACCATCACCGTCGACCCGGACCGGGCAGTGGCCGCCAGCGCGGTGGCCGCCGCCGACGTCGCCGCCGCGGCGATGGCCGGCTGGACCGGACCCGGCGCGACCTCCGACGGGCACCCGGTGGCGATCATGGCCAACGTCGCCGACGGCTCGGCTGCCCGGGCGGCGCGGCTGGCGCCGGTCGAAGGGGTCGGTCTGTTCCGCACCGAGCTGTGCTTCCTGGACCGCGACAGCGAGCCGACGGTCTCCGAACAGGCCGCGATCTACGCCGAGGTGCTCGACGCCTTCACCGGCAACAAGGTGGTGATCCGCACCCTGGACGCCGGATCGGACAAGCCGCTGAAGTTCGTCACCAATCCGCAGGAGGAAAACCCGGCGCTGGGTGTGCGGGGCTTTCGGATCGTCCAGATCGACGCCGAGCTGGTGGCCCGTCAGCTCGACGCGATCGCCGCGGCCGCCGCCAGCACCGGCAACCAGCCCTGGGTGATGGCCCCGATGATCGCCACCGCCGAGGAGGCCTGGCAGTTCGCCGAACTGGCCCGTCAGCGCGGCCTGCACCCCGGGGTGATGATCGAGATCCCTGCCGCCGCGCTGCTGGCCGACAAGATCCTGGAACACGTCGAATTCCTGTCCATCGGCACCAACGACCTGGCGCAGTACACGATGGCGGCCGACCGGATGTCGTCCGAGCTGGCCACCCTCACCGACCCGTGGCAGCCCGCGGTGCTGGCGCTGGTGGCCCAGACCGCCCGGGCCGGGCAGGCCGCCGGTAAGCCGGTCGGGGTGTGCGG
>CAYPTG010000484.1:0-1724 GCA_964413455.1 uncultured Mycobacterium sp.
CATCACTGCCTCATCGGCAGGCGCGCACCCCTACCAGACCGGTTGCTCGGCGACTTCCAGTGCAGCGGTCATCTTGCGGGCGTGCCCCGGGTGCACCCGGTCATCGCGGGTCGACGTGGTGATTAGCACTGGGGGATAACGCTTTTCGGTGCCGATGTTCTGGTAGGGCGAATACTCGGAGATGAACGCCCAGTCATCCGGATCGTCCGGATCGCCGTATTCGGCCATCCAGGACGCCCCGGCCAGCAGTAGATGAAACCGCTTCATGTCCAGCAGCGGCACCTGACATACCAACGCCCCGAACAGTTCCGGGTACTTGGTCAGCATTACGCCCATCAACAGGCCGCCGTTGCTGCCGCCCTGGGCGCCGAGCTGAGCGGAGGTGGTGATGCCGCGGGTGACGAGGTCGCGGGCCACCGCGGCGAAGTCCTCGGTGACCTTGTGCCGGCCCTCGCGTGTCGCCTGGGTGTGCCAGCCCGGACCGTACTCCCCGCCGCCGCGGATATTGGCCAGCACGTAGGTGCCGCCGCGGGATAGCCACAGCCGGCCCAGCACCCCGCCGTAACCGGGTGTCTGGGCGACCTCGAAGCCGCCGTATCCGCCCAGCAGGGTCGGGCCTTCGGCTTGCGAACCGCGCTGACGCACAACGAAATACGGCACCTGCGTGCCGTCGTCCGAGGTGGCGAAATACTGGGAGACCGCCATCTCGGACGCGTCGAAGAAGGACGGCGCCTGCTTGATCGGGGTCAGCGGCGCACCGACGGCTCCGTGCAGCAGCGTCGAGGGGGTGAGGAAGCCGCTGGAGTCCAGGAAGATCTCATCGCCGGTGTCATCGGCGGCGACGATGACGGTGTTGGTGCTGTCCTGCACCCCGGCGACCGGTGTGCGGACCCAGGAACCCGGGGTGACGACCTCCACCCGGCTGGCCACATCGGCCAACGTCACCATCACCAACCGATCCCGAGTCCAGGTGTACTGGTGTAGACAGGTGTGCTCATCCGGCTCAAAGACCACACTCAATTCCGCTGTGCCGTCGATGAATTGCTCGTAGTCGGCCGCCAGCAGCGCCCCGGCCGGGTAATCGGCGGTGCCGGTGTGCCAATCGGTGCGCAGTTCGATCAGCAGCCAGTCGCGGTGCACCGACACCGTCGCATCGGTGGGGGCGTCGATCCGGACCAGCTCACCGGAGCGCAGCTCATAGGTCTCGTCGTTGAAGAAGTCGACGGCCCGGGTGACCATCGTGCGCTGGTAGCCGGGGGTGCGATCCACCCCGGCCGCCACCAGCACGTCGGTGGCCGAGCCGGTGAACAACGTCTCGGCCTGCGCCAGTGGCTGGCCCCGGCGCCAGCGCTTGACGATCCGCGGGTAACCCGAATCGGTCAGTGAATCCGGGCCGAAGTCGGTGCCGACCAGCAGCGTGTCGTGGTCCTCCCAGGTGGTCCTTGACTTGGCTTCCGGCAGTGTGAAGCCACCGTCGACGAAAGATCTTGTCGCCATGTCGAATTCGCGTGTGATGGTGGCGTCGGAACCGCCGCGGGACAGCGAGATCAGCGCCAGGGTGTGGTCGGGTTCGATGACGTTGGCGCCGGCCCACACCCAGCTCTCGCCGTCGGCGCGGGCCAGCTCGTCGAGGTCGATGAGAACGTCCCAGTCGGGCGTGTCGGTGCGATAGCTGGCCAGTGTGGTGCGCCGCCACAACCCCTTGGGGTTGGTCGCGTCACGCC
>CAYPTG010000485.1:0-1723 GCA_964413455.1 uncultured Mycobacterium sp.
GTCATGCTGGAACGCGAACTGTCCATGTCGGCCCGGCTGGTGCACATCGATGACGCATTGGCCGCGCTGGCCTCCGGCTGTGAGGACACCTCCCGGATCGACGAGCCGTACCGGCGGGCGGTGCGGGTGGTGCGCGGACGGCTCACCGCCACCGCTGCCGACGTCCTGGACCGGGCGCCCGAACACGTGTTGGACCTGGGCCTGGCGCCCTACCACACGGCGCAGGAGTTCAGCGCCGACCTCGATGTGATCGACGCGTCGCTGCGGGCGCACGGCAGTGCGCTGCTGGCTGATGACCGGCTGGCCCGGCTGCGAGATGCCGTGGACGCCTTCGGTTTTCACCTGTGCGGGCTGGATATGCGGCAGAACTCCGAGACCCACGAGCAGGTGGTGGCCGAGCTGCTGGCCTGGGCAGGGGTGCACCCGGATTACCGGTCGCTGACCGAGCCGGAGCGGGTCGCGGTGCTGGTGGCCGAGCTGGCCACCCGCCGCCCGCTGATCCGCGACGGCGCTGAGCTGTCCGAGCTGGCCGCCAAGGAACTCGCCATCGTGCGGGTCGGGGCCAAGGCGGTGCGGATGCTCGGCGCCGAGGCGGTGCCCACCTACATCATCTCGATGTGCCAGTCGGTGTCCGATCTGCTGGAAGCCGCGCTGCTGCTGAAAGAAGGTGGGCTGCTTGATCTTTCCGGTCCGCAGCCCTACGTACCGGTGGGGATCGTGCCGCTTTTCGAGACGATCGACGACCTGCAGCGCGGCTCGGCGATCCTGGAAGCGGTGCTGGATGTACCGCTCTACCGGTCGATGGTGGCCGCCCGCGGTGACGCCCAGGAGGTGATGCTGGGCTACTCCGACTCCAACAAGGACGGCGGATACCTGGCCGCCAACTGGGCGTTGTACCGGGCCGAACAGGATCTGGTGGAGGCCGCTGCCCGGACCGGCATCCGGCTGCGGCTCTTCCACGGCCGCGGCGGCACCATCGGCCGCGGCGGTGGCCCGAGCTACGACGCGATCCTGGCCCAGCCTCCCGGCGCGGTCAACGGCTCGCTGCGGCTCACCGAACAGGGTGAGGTGATCGCCGCCAAGTACGCCGAGCCGCGGATCGCGCACCGCAACCTGGAGAGCCTGATCGCCGCCACCCTGGAATCCACCCTGCTCGACGTCGAGGGCCTAGGGGCCGACGCCGAACCGGCCTACCGGGTGCTCGACGAACTGGCCGCCCTGGCCCAGCGCGCCTACGCCGAACTGGTGCACGACATGCCGGGATTCGTCGAGTACTTCCAGCAGTCGACACCGGTCAGCGAGATCGGTTCGCTCAATATCGGCAGCCGCCCGGCCATGCGCAAAGCCACCACGTCGATCTCCGACCTACGTGCCATCCCGTGGGTGCTGTCCTGGAGCCAATGCCGGGTGATGCTGCCCGGCTGGTACGGAACCGGTACGGCCGTCCAGGAATGGATCGGCGACGACGACGCTCGGGTGCAGGTGCTGCGCGACCTGTATGAACGCTGGCCGTTCTTTCGTTCCGTGCTGTCGAATATGGCGCAGGTGCTGGCCAAGTCGGACATGGGGCTGGCGGCCCGCTACTCCGAACTCGTCGCCGACACCGAGCTGCGCGACCGGGTGTTCGGCAAGATCCGGGACGAGCATGAACGCACTATCGCCATGTACAAGCTCATCACCGGCCACGACGACCTGCTGGCGGACAACCCGGCGCTGGCCCGCT
>CAYPTG010000486.1:0-1715 GCA_964413455.1 uncultured Mycobacterium sp.
GTGCGCCGCCGGACCCGGACAAGTGGACGGTGGTGGAGGGCACCGGCTGGGACGGCGGGATCCAGAACTACATTGCCGACGGTGCTCTACTCGACGGTAAGGGTCATCTGGAGCTGCGGGCGGACAAGACCCTGGCCGGCTACACCTCCGGCCGGGTCGAGACCAGGCGCAAAGTAAGCTTCGGATACGGCACCCTGGTCGCGCGGATCAAGACGCCCGCCGGCCAGGGGATGTGGCCGTCATTCTGGTTGATCGGGGCCGATGAGGATGTCAATCCGTGGCCCGGAGCCGGGGAGATCGACATCCTTGAACAGGCCTCCAATCCGCGTAAACGGTATTCCACCCTGCACGGCCCGATTCCCGGGGTCGAGGATTTCGAGCAGGTCCAGATCGCCGGTGAGGGGCCGGACCTGACCGCGGATTTTCACAACTACTGGGTGATCCATCGTAAGGACGCGATCACCGTGGGCATGGACGACACCGTCTGGGGAAGCTTCACCCCGGAGTCGCTGCCGGCGGAGGCGAAGTGGGTGTACAACAAGCCGTTCTGTCTCATCATGAACCTGTCGGTGGGCGGCGAGTGGGCCGGCCCGCCGGATCGGACCACGAAGTTTCCCGCGGCCATGCTGGTGGACTGGGTGACCTGGAAACCCGCCACCTGAACCGACTACCCGGTGGTGTTCCCCTGCTCATCCGGGCGGTCCCGGTCCAGCACGGTGTCGGTGACGCCGGTGGGCGCATCGCCTTTGACCTCGCTGAGCGGGTCGCCCGGGAGAACCCGGTTCGTCGTGGCCTCGTCACCGGCCGCCAGATCCTCGACATCCTCGGCAGCGCCGCCCCGGGTCCGCACCAGGATCATCAGAGCACCGATCAGTGCCACCGCGGCGACCGCGGCGGCGGCCAACCACACCCAGTTCCCGGTTCCTTGCTGGCTGCGCCGGGGAGTCTGGTCTTCGGTCGGGGTATCGGTGCGACGGTTCGGCACGGTCACCGGTGCGCTGCCGGGAACCTGGATCGCCGCGCGGCCATCCAGATCCGCCCACCGCTCGGGCTTGGCATCCAACCAACGCAGTAGGTCATCGAGTTGTGCGGGAGCACCGGTGGACGTCGCGATCAGCACGGAGCGGTGCCCGTCGAACATGGTTTGCAGCGAGCCGAACTTGATCGCCGGGTCCAGGGTCAGGTTCGTGTAGGTGCCGCCGGCGTCGATGGTGCCGATGGTCACCTTGCCCTGGTCGGCGCTGAACGGCAACGCGATCGCCTGATCGGTCCAGCCGTCGGGCGAGATGAGAATCGCCGGGTCGGTACTCGAGATGGCCTCTTGCAGGCTGGCCACCTTGGTGAGCATCGGTATCGCACTGTTGCGTTGCAGACCGACGACGATTTTGGCCGCCCGCATGGTGTCGTGCAGCGCGTCGTTCCCGATGCCGATCGTAACCCGGGGCAGCAGCGCCTGCGGCAGGGACCGGAAGCCGGGCGGCAACGGCGGACTGGCCCGGTTGGCCTGAATCTCGGTGTCGCCGTTGATTCGCAGTTCGGGGTTCATGTAGTCGTTGCAGTGCCCGGGATCGCCGGTGGTGTGCATCCGGACTTTGAGGAAGGTGGGACGTCGCACATCCATGTCCGGAACGTCGATCCAGTGATCGATGGTGCCTTCGGCGTTGACCGGCCAGCGGTCCAGCAACTCATCGCCGGCCCACACCAGCACCTCGCCG
>CAYPTG010000487.1:0-382 GCA_964413455.1 uncultured Mycobacterium sp.
GGACTCGCGGGAGCACTTCGAGATGCGCACCCACAAGCGGCTCATCGACATCCTCGACCCGACGCCGAAGACGGTCGACGCGCTGATGCGCATCGATCTGCCGGCCAGCGTCGACGTGAACATCCAGTAGGAGTCGGCGAACAATGGCATCCACCAAGAAACCACGCCGTGGAATCCTGGGCACCAAGCTCGGTATGACCCAGGTCTTCGACGAGAACAACCGCGTCGTTCCGGTCACCGTCGTCAAGGCCGGCCCGAACGTGGTCACCCGCATTCGCACCCCCGAGCGCGACGGCTACAGCGCCGTGCAGCTGGCCTACGGCGAGATCAGTCCCCGCAAGGTCAACAAGCCGGTCACCGGTCAGTACGCCGCCGCCGGGGT
>CAYPTG010000487.1:392-1706 GCA_964413455.1 uncultured Mycobacterium sp.
CTGGCTGAGCTGCGGCTGGACGACGAGGCCGCCGCCGGCGAGTACCAGGTCGGCCAGGAGTTGACCGCCGATATCTTCGAGGCCGGCAGCTACGTCGACGTCACCGGCACGTCCAAAGGCAAGGGCTTCGCCGGCACCATGAAGCGGCACGGCTTCCGCGGCCAGGGTGCGGCACACGGCGCCCAGGCGGTGCACCGCCGGCCGGGCTCGATCGGCGGATGCTCCACCCCGGGCCGGGTGTTCAAGGGCACCCGGATGTCGGGCCGGATGGGCAACGAGCGGGTCACCACCCAGAACCTGGTGGTGCACAAGGTTGACGCCGACAACGGCGTCCTGCTGATCAAGGGTGCGGTCCCCGGCCGCACCGGCGGCCTGGTGATGGTTCGCACCGCGGTCAAACGAGGTGAGAAGTAATGGCAACGAAGTCCATCGACGTTCATAGCCCGGGCGGCAGCAAGAGCGGCAGCGTCGAGCTGCCCGCCGAGCTGTTCGATGTGGACGCCAACATCGCGCTGATGCACCAGGTGGTGAACGCGCAGCTGGCGGCCGCCCGGCAGGGCACCCACGCGACCAAGACCCGCGGCCTGGTCTCCGGCGGCGGCAAGAAGCCGTACCGGCAGAAGGGCACCGGCCGGGCCCGCCAGGGCTCGACCCGCGCGCCACAGTTCAAGGGCGGCGGCACGGTGCACGGCCCGCAGCCGCGTGACTACAGCCAGCGCACCCCGAAGAAGATGATCGCCGCCGCGCTGCGCGGTGCGCTGTCCGACCGGGCCCGCAACGATCGGATCTTCGCGGTGACCGAACTGGTCAGCGGACAGGCCCCGTCCACCAAGAGCGCCAAGTCGTTCCTGGAGACCCTGACCGACCGCCGCCGGGTGCTGGTGGTGATCGGCCGGGCCGACGAGGTGGGCGCCAAGAGTGTGCGCAATCTTCCTGGTGTGCACGTGATTTCGCCCGACCAGCTCAACACCTACGACGTGCTCAAGGCCGACGATGTGGTGTTCAGCGTGGAGGCGCTCAACGCCTACATCGAGCAGCACAGCAAGCAGGAGGTGTCGGCCTGATGGCGACCGTGACCGATCCGCGCGACATCATCCTCGCGCCGGTGATCTCCGAGAAGTCCTACGGCCTGATCGAGGACAACGTCTACACGTTCATCGTCCACCCGGACTCGAACAAGACGCAGATCAAGATCGCCATCGAGAAGATCTTCTCGGTGAAGGTCGACTCGGTGAACACCGCCAACCGACAGGGCAAGCGCAAGCGCACCCGGTACGGCTACGGCAAGCGCAAGGACACCAAGCGCGCGATCGT
>CAYPTG010000488.1:0-1699 GCA_964413455.1 uncultured Mycobacterium sp.
CGGTGGCTGCCGCCGAGTTGTGGCACGCGGTACTGGCGCCGCTGCTCGCCGGGCAGTCCGAGGCGCTGCTGGTGCACCCGTCGTGGTGCACGGCCGCCGAGCTGGGCCCGGCGATATCGGCCGCCAAGCGGCTGGTGCCGGTGGTGCGCACCGTGCCAAGGCACCGGCTGCTGCACCCCGATGCGACGTTCGTGGAGATCGGTCCCGATGTCGTAGCGGTCGGTGACGGCGACGGTGTGCGCGGTACCGAGCCCCGGTGGGCGTCGGTGTCGGCCGTCGTCGAGGGGGCGGTAGGCCGGCTGCCGGCTGCCGGGACGGTGCATATCGACGCGCCGGCCGGTGTCGCCGGCGCCGACGCGCTGGCCGCCCGCATTGCCGGGCGGTTGCGGGCGGGCGGCCGACCGGTCCAGTTGTCCACCGACTCGGATCTGGTCGCAGCCGCACACCCCGCGGCTCCGCGCGCGCCACGTCGGATCGACCGGATGGCTGCGGCCGGTGTGCTGCTGGTGGCCACGGTCGTCGTACTGGCCGTCCTGGCTGCCCTGGCCGGACCGCCCAAACCCAAGTCCCGGACAACGGATTCAGCAGGTGCGGCGGCCGGGGTGGCCGAGCTCGTCGAGGGCCGGGTGGCGGTGCGGATCCCGGCCGACTGGACGGTCCGGCGGGTCACCGACGGTCCCGGGTCGGCCCGGGTAGAGGTCGCCTCGCCGGCCGACCCGGAGGCGATCGTGCACATCACCCAATCGCTGACGCCGACGACGGATCTGGCCGCCGCGGCCGACGCGCTGCGCTCGGCGGCCGCCGAGCAGCCGGCCGGCGTGTTCGTCGACTTCGTCGCCGAGGACCGGCGTGCCGGACGGCCCGCGGTCAGCTACCGGGAGGTGCGCCCGGACCACGACATCCAGTGGTCGGTGCTGCTCACCCGCCGGGTGCGGATCGCCATCGGCTGCCAGAGCGGACCGGAACGCCGGCAGGCCGTCGCCGCCGCCTGCGAGCAGGCCATCGCCTCGGCCCGGGAAGTCGGCTGAATCGGCGGGAACCGAACCGGCCGGCGAACAGTCCAATAGACCAGACAACTGAACAGCTGAGCCCTGTGCGGCCCCCGGGGAAGGAGAGCCCCGTGGGGTTCGCACAGCACGGGCGGAAGTGTGCAGATAAGCGGCAGGACCAGCCCGATTCTCCTACCGTGAGTGATAACGGACACATACGTCGTCCAGCAGATCAGAGAGGTATCACTCATGACGGTTTACGCACGTCCGGGTGCCGACGGCGCGGCGATGACTTACCGGGCCCGCTACGACAACTACATCAACGGCGAATGGGTTGCCCCCACCGCCGGCCGCTACTTCGAGAACAGCACCCCGATCACCGGCGAGGTGTTCTGCGAGGTCGCCCGATCCGACGAATCCGACATCGACAAGGCCCTGGACGCCGCGCACGCCGCGGCCGGAGCCTGGGGCAAGACCTCGCCCGCCGAGCGGGCGGTGATCCTCAACAAGATCGCCGACCGGATGGAACAGAACCTGGAGGCGATCGCGGTCGCCGAATCCTGGGACAACGGCAAGCCGGTGCGCGAGACGCTGGCCGCCGACATCCCGCTGGCCATCGACCACTTCCGCTACTTCGCCGGGGCCATCCGGGCCCAACAGGGCACGCTCAGCGAGATCGACGAGGACACCGTCGCCTACCACTTCCACGA
>CAYPTG010000489.1:0-1692 GCA_964413455.1 uncultured Mycobacterium sp.
GACCAGCGCGGCGAAGGCGATGACGATCAGCAGCGCCGCGATGCCCAGCACCCAGGCCAGCCGCGCGTCGGCCAGTGCACGGGCGATGGACAGCTCGCTGGCGAACATCGCGAACGGCGGCAGCCCGAGCAGCACCACCATGCCGATCGCGAACGATCCACCGACCAGCCGGGACCGGGCGATGACGCCGGTGATGTCGGTAATCGCGGTGGAGTCATGGGCGGCCTGCAGCTGACCCCCGCACAGGAACAGCACCGTCTTGCCCAGGCCGTGCGCCAGCACATGCAGCAGCAGCGCGGCGACGGCGAGTTCGGTGCCGGCCGCCGCGGCAACCGCGATCAGCCCCATGTTCTCCATCGACGAGTAGGCCAGCATCCGCTTGAGGTCACTGGTCACGGTGAGCAGCAGCGCCGCGACGGCGACCGTGGCCAGCCCGACGATCAGCAGGCCCGCCCGCATGAAGCCGGTACCGACCGCAGCGTCCACAACCGGCTTGAGCCGCAACAGCACCGAGAAGGCCACCGAGAGCAGCACCCCGCTCATCAACGCCGACACCGGCGCCGGCGCCTGGCTGTGCGCATCAGCCAGCCAGGTGTGGAACGGCACCAACCCGACCTTGGCGCCGTAACCGATCAACAGCAGCCCGCCGGCCAGCCGAGTGACCCCGGCGTCGAGCCCGCTGGCGTGGGCGATCAGGACGTCCAGGTCCAGGGCATGGCCGGAATCACCGCTGACGTGCTGAGCCGCGAAGTACAGCAGGATCGTGCCCAGGAAGGCCATCGCGATGCCGACCGAGCAGATGATGACGTACTTCCAGGTCGCTTCCAGCGAGGTGCGGGTGCCACGGTGCCCGACCAGGAACGCGGTGATCACCGTCGTCGCCTCGATGGCCACCCAGGTGATACCAATGTTGTTGGCCGACACCGCAAGAACCATCGCCGCAAGGAAGGCCGGGGTGAGCGTGCCGTAGAGCCGGGCACCGGCCGGGTCGGTGTGGCCGTGTCGAAGTTCGGTGTCGATATAGCCGATACCGGCCACCGTGCTCAGGGCGCCGACCGCCCCGATGACGATCAGCATGACGACCGACAGCGCGTCGGCCCGCAGCAGTCCACCGGCCAGCACATGCGGGCTCGATCCGATCTGAAGCCCCACTGCCACACCGCAACCCAGAATGCTCAGCGCGGCAATCACCGACAGTGCGGCGGTTCCACGGCACCAGCCGACCACCAGCGTGATCACCGCAGCGCACGCCGGAACCAGGATCGCGGCAAGAAGGAGCTGGGTCATCAGTCGCGCAACTCCTGCAGTGCGTCGAGGTCAGCGGCCCCGAACTTGCTGCGCATCCGGCCGGTCAGCACACCGATCACGATGACCGCGAACAGCACGTCCAGCGATGCACCGAGCTCCACGATCACCGGGACACCGGCGGTCAGCAGGAACGCTGCCGCGGCAATTCCGTTGTCCAACATCAGGAATCCGGCCGCCTGGGATATGGCGTGCCGGCGGGTCGCCATCACGAACAGCGCGATGAACACCACCGCGAACGCCGCAGGCACGGCCCCGATGACCGGCCCAGGATCAAGGTCCACGACTGGGCGGGTGACCGCGAAGGCGGTCACCGTCCGCGCCGCCGCGATCAGCAGTGAGGCGGTGGGGTTCACCAACGGAACCGCGTCTCGCAGCCCAGGGCCT
>CAYPTG010000490.1:0-1677 GCA_964413455.1 uncultured Mycobacterium sp.
CGACTTCAAGGTGGTCCCCCCGGGCACCGGCATCGTGCACCAGGTCAACATCGAGTACCTGGCCAGCGTGGTGATGGAACGCGGCGGGGTGGCCTACCCGGACACCTGCGTGGGCACCGACAGCCACACCACGATGGAGAACGGGCTCGGCGTGCTGGGCTGGGGCGTCGGCGGTATCGAAGCCGAGGCGGCGATGCTCGGCCAGCCGGTCTCGATGCTCATCCCCCGGGTGGTCGGCTTCAAGCTCAGCGGTGAGATCCAGCCCGGCGTGACCGCCACCGACATCGTGCTCACCGTCACCGAGATGCTGCGCAAGCACGGCGTGGTGGGCAAGTTCGTCGAGTTCTACGGCGCCGGGGTGGCGGAGGTGGCGCTGGCCAACCGCGCGACGCTGGGCAACATGAGCCCGGAGTTCGGTTCCACCGCAGCGATTTTCCCGATCGACGACGTCACTATCGACTATCTGCGGATGACCGGGCGCAGCGAACAGCAGCTGGCGCTGGTCGAGGCATATGCCCGGGCCCAGGGAATGTGGCACGACCCGGAGCGCGAGCCTAAGTTCTCCGAGTACCTCGAACTCGACCTGGCCACCGTGGTGCCGTCGATCGCCGGCCCGAAACGCCCGCAGGACCGAATCTCGCTGTCGGACGCCAAGACCGCGTTCCGCAAGGACATCCACAACTACGTCGAGGAGCACTACCCGACGCCGGAGACCAAGCTCGACGAGGCGGTCGAGGAGAGCTTCCCGGCCAGCGATTCAGCGGCGCTGTCCTTCGCCGACAACGGGGCCGTCGAGGTGCATTCGGCGGCCAATGGCGCCGAGGGTCGCCCCTCCAATCCGGTCGAGGTGCGCTCGACCGAGCTGGGCAACTTCGTGCTGGACCACGGCGCGGTGGTGATCGCGGCGATCACGTCGTGCACCAACACCTCGAACCCGTCGGTGATGCTGGGGGCGGCACTGCTGGCCCGCAACGCCGTCGACAAGGGTCTGAGTTCCAAGCCGTGGGTGAAGACGACGATGGCGCCCGGCTCCCAGGTGGTCAACGACTACTACCACCGGGCCGGTCTGTGGCCGTATCTGGAGAAGCTCGGCTTCTACCTGGTGGGCTACGGATGCACCACCTGCATCGGCAACAGCGGCCCGCTGCCGGAGGAGATTTCCAAGGCGGTCAACGACGCCGACCTGTCGGTGAGCGCGGTGCTGTCCGGTAACCGGAACTTCGAGGGACGCATCAATCCGGACGTCAAGATGAACTACCTGGCCTCCCCGCCGCTGGTGATCGCCTATGCGCTGGCCGGGACGATGGACTTCGATTTCGAGACCGAGCCGCTCGGTGTCGGCAAGGATGGCGAAGAGGTCTTCCTGCGCGATATCTGGCCGTCGCAGAAGGACATCTCCGACACCATCGCCTCGGCGATCGACCGGGAGATGTTCGTGCAGAACTACGCCGACGTCTTCAAGGGCGACGACCGGTGGCGCAACCTGCCCACCCCCAGCGGCGGGATCTTCGAGTGGGATCCCAAGTCGACCTACGTGCGCAAGCCTCCGTACTTCGACGGCATGCCCGCACAGCCGCAGCCGGTTTCGGACATCACCGGTGCCCGGGTGCTGGCGCTGCTCGGCGATTCGGTGACCACCGACCACATCAGCCCGGCCAGCAGCATCAAGCCCGGAAC
>CAYPTG010000491.1:0-265 GCA_964413455.1 uncultured Mycobacterium sp.
TGTCCATCGACAGGAACTCGGCGCGCAGTTCGTCTTCGGTCGGGTTGTCGTGCACCGTGACGCCGGCGCGCTGCAGCGCGCCGACCAGCTGCGGCAGCGCGTCCTTCGCGATGGCACGGTCGACCAGCAGTGTCTCGGCGGCGTTGCACACGCTGGGTCGACGGGTCTTGGCGTTCAACACGATTCGCTCGGCGACGTCCAGGTCGGCGGCGGCGTGCACGTAGACGTGGCAGTTACCGACACCGGTCTCGATGGTGGGGACGGT
>CAYPTG010000491.1:275-1676 GCA_964413455.1 uncultured Mycobacterium sp.
CCGCGTCGATCAGGCCGGCCCCGCCGCGCGGGATCACCACGTCGACCAGGCCGCGGGCCTGGATTAGGTGGGTGACACTGGCCCGATCCGCGCTGGGCAGCAGTTGCACGGCGTCCTCCGGCAGCCCCTCGCCGGCCAGCGCGCCGCGCAGCACCGCGACCAGTTCGGCGTTGGAGTGCGCCGCCGAGGAGCTGCCGCGTAGCAGCACCGCGTTGCCGGACTTCAAAGCGAGGCCGAAGGCGTCCACGGTGACGTTGGGCCGGCCTTCGTAGACCATGCCGAGCACGCCGAGCGGAACCCGCTGCTGGCGCAGCTGGATGCCGTTGGGCAGCGTGCGCCCGGTGAGCACTTCCCCGATCGGGTCGGGCAGGCCGGCGACCTGACGCAGACCGGCGGCGATGCCGTCGATCCGGTGCGGATTGAGCGCCAGCCGGTCCAGCATCGCCTCCGGGGTGCCGGCCTGGCGGGCCGCCTCCAGGTCGGCAGCGTTGGCGGCCAGGATCTGGTGGGCGTGCGCCAATACCGCGTCGGCGGCGGCGTGCAGGGCCCGGTTCTTGGCCACCGTGGTGAGCGAACCGAGCGTGCGGGCGGCGACCCGGGCCCGGCGGGCCGCGGCGTGCACCTCGGCGCGCAGGTCGGCGGCCGGAAGCGTCGGCGTTGGCAGACTCATTGGTGCAGCTTATCGCCCTTGACGGCTTGGATAGCCTGGGCAGGTGATGCCCGCAGGAATCATGCCGTTGGTGGCCCTCGTGTTGTTCGCGGTGTTCGGCGTGCTCGGGTTCGGCTGGCGCAGTTGGCTTCAGTTCAGGCGCACCGGGTCGACGGGATTCAACGGCATCGGCGGACGGCCCGGTTCGGCGGAATGGCTTGCCGGCGTGGGGTTCGTTCTGGCACTGGCGGTCGCGGTCGTCGGGCCGGTGCTCCAATGGGCGGGCCGCCTCACCCCGGTGGTCTGGCTGCATGCGCCGTGGATTCAGGGCCTCGGAATCCTGTTGGCCGTGGCGGGGATCGCCGCGACGGTGTACGCCCAGCTCGACATGGGCGACTCCTGGCGGGTCGGCGTCGACCCCGGCGAGCGGACCGAGCTGGTGCGCACCGGCGTGTTCGGCCGGGTCCGCAACCCGATCTACACCGCCATGCTGATCTTCGGCCTGGGCGTCGTGCTCATCACGCCCAATGTGGTTGCGCTGGTCGGCTTCGTCCTGCTGGTGATCACCATCGAGATGCAGGTCCGCGTGGTCGAGGAGCCGTATCTGGCTGCGGTGCACGGTGATTCGTACCGTGCCTATACCGAGTCCGTCGGGCGGTTCATACCGGGGCTCGGCCGCAGCGGCTTGCGCGAAAATTAGGTGCGCCCGACGGGCACCGACTCCGGCGATGGCGGCGCAAGCTTCCCTGGTG
>CAYPTG010000492.1:0-1674 GCA_964413455.1 uncultured Mycobacterium sp.
CCCGATTGTCTCGCTCCTCCTCCGGCGCGCGGCGCCGGCATCGTCGACTCGACTAACGCAAACCCGTCCCGCGGGCCAGCGCGGTCTCCACCATGGTGCCGACCAACGTCGAGTAGTCCACCCCGCTGGCGCCCCACATCCGCGGGTACATCGAGATGGTGGTGAAGCCGGGCATGGTGTTGATCTCGTTGACCACCGGGCCGTCGGCGGTGAGGAAGAAGTCCACCCGGGCCAGTCCCTGGCAATCCAGCGCGTTGAAAGTGCGAATCGCCAACTCCTGCAACAGTTCCACGGCGTCGTCGTCGACTTTGGCGGGAACGTCGAGCTCGGCGACGTCCTCGAGATACTTGGTTTCGAAGTCGTAGAACCCGTCGTCGCGCCCGGCCACCCCGGCCACCCGAATCTCGCCGATGGTGCTGGCCCGCACCGCGCCGTCCGGGAATTCCAGTACGCCGCACTCGACTTCGCGTCCCTCGATCCCGGCCTCGATGATGACCTTGGGGTCGTGCCGGCGGGCCGCGGCGATGGCGGCCGGCAGCCCGGAAGCCTCGGTTACCCGGCTGACCCCGATCGACGAGCCGCCCCGCGCTGGCTTGACGAACAGCGGAAAACCAAGGCGGGCAATGTCTTCGGCGGCCGGCTCGCTCTGCCGGGGATGAAGGACGACGTAGTCGCCGATGGGCAGTCCGGCGGCCGTCATCAGTTTCTTGGCGAACTCCTTATCCATACCCGCCGCACTGGCCAGCACCCCGGCACCGACGTAGGGCAGGCCGGCCAGTTCCAGCAGACCCTGGATGGTGCCGTCCTCGCCGTACGGTCCGTGCAGCACCGGGAACACCACGTCGACCGAGTTGAGCACCGCAGCGGCCAGCGCCAGCGGGGTCTCGGCCGCTCCGGCGACCTCGGGCAGCTGCCCGTCGACGATGGCCAGCTTCTCCGGGTCGACCTCGGTGCACAGCCACGCCCCGTCCCGGGTGATGCCGACCGGAACCACCTCGAACCGGGCCGGGTCCAGGTGGCGCAGGATGCTGCCCGCCGACACGCACGAAATGGCATGTTCAGAGCTGCGGCCGCCGTAGACGACGGCAACACGGATCCGGGAGCGGTCGGTCACAAGCTAGAAAGGCTACAGCCCGGCAGACGTCCACAGCGCCGAGGACCTCGGCGCGCAGGTCACAGGGCGCCGAGTACCTCGGCGACGAGATCGTCGGTGTCCTCGATGCCGGCCGAAATCCGGGCGAACCCGTCGGGCACCTCATCGCCCCACCGGGCCCGGCGGTCCACCGAGGTGTGGATCCCGCCGAAGCTGGTGGCCGCCACCAGCAGGTCACAACGGCCCACCAGCGCGTGTACCGCGGCCGCGCTGTCCAACTCGATAGACACCATCCCGCCGAAGCGGCGCATCTGCTGCACGGCGACCGGATGCGAAGGGTCTTCGGGCAGGCCCGGGTAGCGCACCGACCGCACCGCTGGGTGCCCGTGCAGCGCGGTGGCCAGCGCGAGCGCGTTCTGGCATTGGCGGTCGAAGCGCAGCCCGAAGCTGCCGATGCTGCGCAGCAGCATCCAGGCCTCGAACGCGCCCAGGATCGGCCCGGCCAGCATCCGTTCCCGCTCGATGGTCGCCATCAGTTCGGGATGGCTGCCGGCGACGTAGCCGGCGATCAGATCACTATG
>CAYPTG010000493.1:0-1668 GCA_964413455.1 uncultured Mycobacterium sp.
GTTCCTGCTCTTCGACGGTCGGGTGCACACCTACGAGGCGGTCGACCGCCGCATCGACAACGTGGTGCGCGGTCTCATCGAGGTGGGCGTGCGCCAGGGCACCCGGGTCGGTGTGCTGATGGACACCCGGCCCAGCGCGCTGGTCGCCATCGCTGCGCTGTCCCGGTTGGGCGCGGTCGCGGTGCTGCTGCCCCCGGACGCCGACCTGGAACAGGTGGTGGCGCTCGGCGGAATCACCGACCTGCTCACCGACCCGGCCAACCTGGCGGCCGCAGCCGCGCTGCCGTTGCAGGTTCTGGTGCTCGGCGGCGGCGAAACCCGCAGCCTCGACGTGCCGGCCGGCGGCAACGTCGTCGACATGGAACAGATCGACCCCGACGCGGTCGAACTGCCCGGCTGGTACCGGCCGAACCCCAGCTACGCCCGCGACGTGGCCTTCGTGGTGTTCAGCGCCGTCGGCGGCGGGGCGCTGGAGCCCAAGCAGATCACCAACTACCGGTGGGCGCTCTCGGCCTTCGGCACGGCATCGGCCGCCGCGCTGACCCGCAACGACACCGTCTACTGCCTGACCCCGCTGCACCACCAGTCCGGTCTGCTGGTCAGCCTGGGCGGCGCGGTGGTGGCCGGCTCGCGTATCGCGCTGTCCCGCGGGCTCAACCCCAAACGGTTCCTGGAAGAGGTCCGCCAGTACGGCGTCTCGGTGGTCACCTACACCTGGTCGATGCTGCGGGTGGTCATCGACGACCCCGACTTCGCGATGCCGGGTAACAACCCGATCCGGCTGTTCATGGGATCGGGCATGCCGACCGGGCTGTGGGAACGCATTCTCGACGTCTTTGCCCCTGCCAAGATCGTCGAGTTCTTCGCCACCTCCGATGGCCAGGCGGTGCTGGCCAACGTGGCCGGGGTCAAGGTGGGCAGCGAAGGCCGGCCGCTGCCCGGCGGCGGCGAGGTGGAACTCGGTGCCTACGACCCCGAGGACGACCTGATCCTGGAAGACGACCGCGGCTTCGTCCGGGTCGCCCGCCGCGAGGAGATCGGCATCTTGCTGGCCAAGCCGTGGGGTCCGGTCGACCCGACCGCGTCGATCAAACGCGGGGTGTTCGCCGCCGGTGATATCTGGATCTCCACCGAGTACGTGTTCCGCCGTGACGCCGACGGTGACTTCTGGCTGCTGGGCAACCGCTCCGGAATCATCCGCGGCGCCCGCGGCGTGGTGTTCGCGGCGCCGATCACCGACGCGATCGGCACCATCTCGGTGGTCGACCTGGCCGTCACCTACCCGCTGGAGGTGCGCGGCGGGGTGCTGGTTGTGACGGCGCTCACCTTGCGGCCGGGGATGAGCGTCACCGCAGCCGACATCACCGAGGCGGTGGCGGGCATACCGGTGGGCCTGCCGCCGGATCTGGTGTATGTGGTCGCTGACCTGCCGGTCAGCGCCTCCTACCGGCCCACGGTGACCTCGCTGAAGGCGGCCGGTCTGCCCAAGGCCGGGCGTAACGCCTGGTACCTGGACACCGATACGGGCAAGTACAAGAGACTCACGGCTGCGGTCCGCACGGAGCTCGCCAAGGGCACCACCTGAGCTGCGCTGTTAGGCTTGCGGCGTCACAAGCCCGGGCGGAGGAAAGCAATGACGGGGAGAATCGACGGTTGGCGCGGCCTGCG
>CAYPTG010000494.1:0-1658 GCA_964413455.1 uncultured Mycobacterium sp.
CCGGCCACTCAGGCCGCGTGACCGAAACTGTCACCTACTCGTGCAGCAGACCCGAACGGCAAAGAGTTGATGATGATGCGCTGATAGAGCTTGGGCCGCACCGGGATTCCGCCGACCCGGTCGATGGTCTTGCCGAACATCACCATGTGCCGGGTCTCGTCGCCGAGCTCGGTGAGCATGTACTGGGTGGCCCGGGAAGTCGGGTTGGTGTGCATGATGCCGCGCAGCAGCGCCTGATTGAGGATGTTCTCGAACCAGATGCCGGCCGAGAGCATGTTGACCAGCTGCTGACGGGACAGCTCGCGCTGCTGGTCGCGGCTCATCGCGTCCCACTCGGGGGTGCCGTACAGCGTCACCATCTCCGGCGGCAGGAAGAATTTGTCGGGGTCCAGCGGGGCATCCCAGTCAATGTCCACCGCGGGCTCATACGACTTTTTGATGGAGTCGTTGAGCAGCCGCTCGGAGAAGTCCTCCCGGGTCCGAGCTCGGGTATCGCGGGCATCAGCGGGTGAAATCGAGATAGTCATCAGGCAGCACCCCTTACTCCGAACAATGTCGTCTGTGAAAGGTAAGTCCAGTATAGGCCCATGTCAATACCGGCGGTACCGGATACTTCCGGTCCGGGCTTCGCTGTGCGAGCATCGGTCACCATGACGCAGTACCGGACGGTCGACAGCCCGGTCGGGCCGTTGACGCTGGCCGGGGAGCCGACGGCGGGTGGCGGCTGGACCCTGACGCATCTGCGAATGGATGAGCAGAGCCACGAACCGGACCGCTCCGGCTGGCGGCCGACCGGCCCCGACGCCTTTGGTGACGCGGTCGAGCAGCTGGACGCCTACTTCGCCGGCACGCTCACCGAGTTCGACGTCGACCTGCGGTTAGACGGCACGGATTTCCAGCGCCGGGTCTGGGCGGTGCTGCAGAGGATCCCCTACGGTCAGACCCGGTCCTACGGCGAGATCGCCGCGCAGATCGGTTCGCCGAGCGCATCGCGGGCGGTCGGGCTGGCCAACGGCCGCAACCCGATCAGCATCATCGTCCCGTGCCATCGAGTGATCGGCTCGACCGGCGGCCTGACCGGTTATGGCGGCGGAATCGAACGCAAACGCGCGCTGTTGGGCCTGGAGAAGGAGCACGTTCCTGGATTGGCGACCCTGTTCGAGTAGATAATTAGGAGTGGAGAAAATGCCCGAATTTCATGCGGAGCAGCTGCGGGATTTCAACAATCGGATCGTGGCGGAGTTCCGCGCCAACGCCGGGAAGGTCGGCCCACCTTTCGAAGGTGCGACGCTGCTGCTACTCACCACGACCGGCGCCAAGTCCGGCGAGCCCCGGCTGTCGCCGCTGGCATACCTGACGATCGATGACAGGATGCTGATCGTCGGCTCGAAAGCCGGCGCCGATACCAACCCCGCGTGGGTGCATAACCTGCGCGCCAATCCGGGGGCGCACGTTGAAGTGGGTACAGAAACCTACGATGTAGTCGCTCATGAATTGCCGGCCGACGAACGCGACGAGATGTTCGCGAAAATCGTCGCCTTAGCTCCGGGATTCGGCGAATATCAACAAAAGACAAATCGGATTATTCCGCTATTCGAACTTCAGCGGGTCTGATTTATTCGATAAAAATGCCTGGACCCCCGAATTAAATTCGGGGG
>CAYPTG010000495.1:0-1657 GCA_964413455.1 uncultured Mycobacterium sp.
CCCGCAGCGGCACCGGCGGTGGGATTAGCCCGCGCTCGATGTCGCGCTGTAGTCGGCGGTGCGCGCGGGCAGCGGAGGCCGCCCGCCAGACCAGCATCCCGCGATCGGGTGCCAGCACCGGACGCGTCGGCCCCTGGCGGCCCAGCAACACGCCGGCCAACTCCGCCGACCGGGTGCCGTCACCCAGTCCGTGGGCGATCTGCACCATCACCACCGAGCCCACCGGAACCCCGGGAACGCCGCTGACCTCAGGGAACACATGCGCCCGCCAGCACATCCGGGTGGGGGCCAGCGGGCCCATGCCGGCTACCGAATCCAGACAGCCCTGCCAGTCGATGCCGCGGTCGTACACCACGACCTGCTCCCCGGCGATCTCGCCGTGGACCCAACGCGGGTAGCGCCAGCGCCGGTCGTCGGCCACCCGCAGCGTCAACTCCGGGCAGCCCTGCGCACGCCGCCGCAGCTGGGCCACAGCCGTCGGCACATCCGCGGCCGGGCCGTCGAAGGCGTACACCAGGAACTGGTCGTTGGGCAGCATCGATGACAGCCAGAACAGCTGCGCATCGACGGCCGCCATCTGCCGCCCAGCCGACTCGCCCGCCACCGATTCGACGCTACCGGCGGCAGCCCCGGTAACGTGCCAGGCAACCGCGAGAGGAGTCATCCGTTGAGTACCGGCCCGCAGACCGTGCAATTCCGCGGGGATGGGTCGCTGATTCTGGTGGGCGACGAGTGGCGCCATGACGCCCCGGATCCGGCGGAATCGCCGACGATCCTGATGCTGCACGGCGGCGGGCAGAACCGCTATTCGTGGAAGAACACCGGACAAGCGTTGGCGGACCGGGGATTTCAGGTGGTAGCGCTGGACGCCCGGGGGCACGGCGACAGCGACCGGTCCCCGAGCGGGCAGTACACCATCGACGCGCTGACCCGCGACGTGGCCGCGGTGCTCGATCAGATCGGCCGCCCGGTGGTGATTATCGGCGCGAGCATGGGCGGGCTGACCGGGATCGCCGCCGCGCATCAGGCCGGACCGGCGGTGGTGACCAAACTGGTGCTCGTCGACGTCGTTCCACGCTTCGAACCCGAAGGCACCGCCCGCATCCTGGACTTCATGAGCCGGCATATGCACGGTTTCGACACCCTGGAACAGGCCGCCGACGCCATCGCCGGCTACCTGCCGCACCGCCGGCGGCCGCACGACCTGGGCGGGCTGACGAAGAACCTGCGGCACCGGGAGGGACGCTGGCACTGGCATTGGGACCCGGCGTTCGTCACCTCCGTCGGTGACGACCCGTTCACCAAGATGGACGAACTGGAACGGCTCACCATGGAACTACAGATCCCGATCCTGCTGATCCGCGGCAAGCTCTCCGACGTAGTCAGCCCCGAAGGGGTCGAGGACTTCCTGGCCAAGGTGCCGCACGCGGAGTTCGTCGAACTCTCCGATGCCGGGCACACCGCGGCCGGTGACGACAACGACGGGTTCAGTGACGCCGTCGTCGCATTTCTCACCGGCAGCTAGATCCGATCGTCGCGGCTCCTCAGTCCATTCGCAAATAAGCGAATTTTCCATCGGAATCGACATCTTCAACGACGCCGGTAAATGCCATACCTTCTTCTGGGTCAAAAGCTTCGACTTGATCACCAAGAACAA
>CAYPTG010000496.1:0-1651 GCA_964413455.1 uncultured Mycobacterium sp.
CCCGACGAGGCCGCCCACACCGTCAACTTCCGCTTCGCCCCGGACCGCTGCCCGGCCGTCGCGCTGGCCCACGTGCAGCAGGTGTTCGACGGCCTGCTGGTCGACGTGCGGCAGGTCGACGTGGCCCCCGGCGCGTTGCCCGGCCTGCAGCATCCGGCGGCGGCCGAGCTGGTGGCCGCGGCCGACGGCCGGGTGCGCGCCAAGTTCGGCTGGACCGACGTCGCCCGCTTCGCCGCGCTCGGCGTCCCGGCGGTCAACTACGGCCCCGGTGACCCGAACCTCGCGCATCGCCGCGACGAGTGGGTGTCGGCCGCCCAGATCGACGCAGTGACGTCCACCCTGCGCCGCTACCTCACCGGCTGACGGATCAGCCCCCGACCTCGCCTGCCTGCCGCTCCGCATCGTCGGCCGCCCCGCGAAAACCTTTGGCCGCCAACCGTTCTGCCACAGCGGCCAACCCCGACGAGTCCCACGCCGTCAGTGCCCGCGCATGCGCCAACACCAGATCGGTGTACTCGCACGGCACCGCGTCGGCGATCTGCTCCAACCCGTGGGTGGCCCGTCGGTCGCCGAGCCGGGTGGCCTCATGCCAGGCCCACACCGCCACCGCGAGCTGCCCGCTGCGCTTGGCGGTGCGCGCCGCGTCGCGGGCCGCGGTGACCGCTCCCGGGCGGTCCCCGATGGTGGCCAGCCGCCACGCCCGGGCCACCCCCAGTTCCGGGGCGAACAGCGCCGACTTGGTGCCGTGCCGCGACTGCGCCCGGATCAGCGTCTTGGCCGATTCGGCGATCTCACCGCGATGCGCCTGCGCGATCGTCAGATACATCAGCGCCAGCGGCCCCCACGAATATCCGGTGCGCGCCAACGTATCTGCCGCCGGCCCCAGCAGCGACTCGGCCTCGGCGGCCTCCCCGCGGGCAAGCAACGCCTGAGCCAGCAGCACCTCACCGATCGCCCGGCCGGGCTGCGCCGATTCGGCGAAATCGGTGAACCTCCGCGCGGTGGCCAGCGCCTCGTCGGTGCGCGCGGCCATCAGCAGCGTGCTGATTTCGGCCATCCCGACGGTGAACCGCAGCAGCCCCGGATAGTCCGACCCCAGCGCCCGGGCCACCGCCGGCCCGACCGCGTTCAGCCGTCCCATCCGCGCCGACGACAGTGCCGTCGCGCTGCCCGCCCAGGCCACCGCCATATCCGGGGCATCCGGCCGGTCCAGCACGGTGGCCGCCAGCTCGACGGCCCGACGCACATTGCCGGCGTTCATCGCGAACGTCGCCGACAGCGCGTCCAGCGTGCTGTGCGACGACGCCTCGCTCACCTGCCCGCGGATGTTGTGCAGGAAGGTGGTGGCCCGCTCCGGCTCCGAGAGCATCCAGAACTGGTTGGCCGCCCGCGGCAGCGCCCAGGCCATCAGCTGGCCTTCGTCCAGCGTCGCCGGGTCCACCTCGGCCAGCACGGTGTCGGATTCCCGGCCGCGGCCCTGCCAGGCCAGCGCCGAGCTCAGCGTCAACCGGGCGTTGAAATGCTCCTCGCGGGCCAGCGCCCCGCCGGCCAGCCGCTCGGCCAGGCCGTGATCTCCCAGGTGCAGCGCCTCGTCGGCGGCGGCCACCACCGCGTCGGCGTCCACCGGGGCCTCGCCCTGCAACGCCAGCAG
>CAYPTG010000497.1:0-1650 GCA_964413455.1 uncultured Mycobacterium sp.
AGGTTCCCGACCAGGTGGTTCAGGTCGGCGACGACGCGATGGTCAAGGTCATCGACATCGACCTCGAGCGTCGCCGCATCTCGCTGAGCCTCAAGCAGGCCAACGAGGACTACACCGAGGAATTCGACCCGTCCAAGTACGGCATGGCCGACAGCTACGACGACGCGGGCAACTACATCTTCCCCGAGGGCTTCGACGCCGACACCAACGAATGGCTGGACGGCTTCGACAAGCAGCGCTCCGAGTGGGAGTCCCGGTACGCCGAGGCCGAGCGCCGGCACAAGATGCACACCACGCAGATGGAGAAGTTCGCGGCCGCCGACGCCGCCGCGGCCGAGGAGCGGCCGTCCGGGTCGACCACCTCCAGCTCGCCCGGTGTGGAGGAGTCCGGCGGATCGCTGGCCGGCGACGCCCAGCTGGCGGCGCTGCGCGAGAAGCTTGCCGGTAGCGCCTGACGGGCGTGCTGCGCATCGGCCTGACCGGCGGTATCGGCGCCGGGAAGTCCACCGTCTCAAGGGTTTTCGCCGAATGCGGCGGTGTCGTCGTGGACGGCGATGTCATCGCGCGTGAGGTCGTCGAGCCCGGTACCGATGGGCTGGCCGCGCTGGTGGACGCCTTCGGGCGCGACATCCTGCACCCCGACGGGGTGCTGAACCGTCCCGCGCTGGCGGCGATCGCCTTCAGTGACGACGACAAGCGTGCGACCCTGAACGGGATCGTGCACCCGCTGGTAGCCCATCGTCGTTCGGAACTCATCGCCGCGGCGGCGCAGGATGCGGTGATCGTCGAGGACATCCCGCTGCTGGTGGAAACCGGGATGGCGCCGATATTCCCGCTGGTGGTCATCGTGCACGCCGACACCGAGACGCGGGTCGGGCGGCTCATCGAGCACCGCGGTTTCAGTGAGGATGACGCCCGGGCCCGGATCGCCGCGCAAGCCACCGACGAGCAGCGCCGGGCGGTCGCCGACGTGTGGCTGGACAATTCCGGGGCCGAGGGCGAGTTGGTCGAGCGGGCGCGCGGACTCTGGTACGAGCGCATCCTGCCGTTCGCGCACAACCTGCAAGAAGGCCAACCGGCCCGCATCGCGCCGCGGCTGGTGCCCTACCGGACGAGTTGGCCGGAGGACGCCCGGCGGATCGTGGCGCGGCTATCCACCGCGTGCGGGCACCTGGCCGAGCGCATCGACCACATCGGCTCGACCGCGGTGCCCGGACTGGAGGCCAAGGACATCATCGACATCCAGCTCACCGTCGATTCCCTGGCGACCGCCGACGAGCTGGCCGAGAAACTACACACGGCCGGCTACCCGCGCGTCGCGGTGGTCACCGCCGATACCGCCAAGCCGGACGCCCGCAGTACCGTCGCGGAATTCGACCACACCGATGACCCGTCGTTGTGGCACAAGCGTTTTCACGCTTCGGCAGATCCGGGACGGCCCACCAATGTGCACATCCGGGTGGGCGGCTGGCCTAACCAGCAGTTCGCGTTGCTGTTCACCGACTGGGTGTCGGCCAACCCCGGTGTGCGGGCCGACTATCTGGTGGTCAAGCGGGCCGCCGAAGCCCAGGCGCACGCCGAAGTCGGGGCATACGCGGACGCCAAGGAGCCCTGGTTCCTCGACGCCTACCGGCGCGCTTGGCAGTGGGC
>CAYPTG010000498.1:0-1642 GCA_964413455.1 uncultured Mycobacterium sp.
GCAACAAGCGTCACGAAGCGGCGGTGACAGCGGCCAAGAACATCGATCCGACCGACTCCGCGGCGCTGGCATCGGTGCCGATCGACGCTCTCGACGACCTGTCCAAGTCGATGGTGGTCAAGGTGGACAACGCGGTGCGCACCAGCGCCAACGAACTGGAGCTGGCGGTCGAGGAGTTCGGCCAGACGCAGACCGCACCGTTCGCCGCCGCGGTGGACAACGCCCGGCAGACCCTCAAGCAGGCGTTTGCCATTCGGCAGAAACTCGACGACGGTATCCCCGATCCGCTGCCCGAGCGCCGGGAGATGCTGACCACGGTGGTGACGTCGGCGGCCCGGGCGAACAAGGAGCTGGACACCCAGACCGAAGCCTTCCATCAGATGCGTGATCTGGTGTTCAACGCCCCCGAGCGCCTCGACACGCTGACCCAGCAGCTGGTCACGGTGACCGCGCGGGTCGAGCCCTCCGAGCAGAAGCTGACCCAGCTGCACTCGGAGTTCGACGAATCGGCGCTGGCGTCGGTGTCGCGCAATGTCAACGCCGCCCGCGAGCGGCTGGAGTTCGCCGACAAGGCGATTACCCGGGGACGTGAACTGGCCGCCAAGACCGTTGCCGACAATGTGACCGATCTGGTCGACTGCGTGCGCGGCGGGGAATCGGCTCTGCAGCAAGCCAATACGATGCTCGACGCGGTCGACAGCGCCGCCAGCGACATCCGGCACGCGGTGACCGGCCTGCCTTCGGCGATCGAGGACACCCAGCGCGGCATCACCCAGGCCGGTGAGCAGCTCGCGCAGGGCAAGCTGGCCAAGGCCGCCGAGCTGACCACGGCGCGTGACGCCGCGGTTGCGGCGGTGGCCGCCGCGCAGTCCAACGGCACGGCCGATCCGCTGGGTACCTTCACCAAGCTGACCCAGGCCGACGCCGACCTGGACCGGCTGCTGGCCACCGTCGCCGAAGAACGCGAGGCTGCCGACCGGCTCAAGCGGTCCTACGAGCAGGCGCTGTTCACCGCCCAGTCGCGGGTGCGCTCGGCCTCGGATTACATCGACACCCGGCGCGGCAGCATCGGCTCGGAGGCCCGCACCCGGCTCAACGAGGCGAGCCGCCAGCTGGAGGCGGCCGAAGCCAAGAAGGACACCGACATCAACGAGGCCATCCAGCACGCCAACGGGGCGTCGCTGCTGGCCGCCCAGGCCCAGCAGCTGGCTAACAACGACGTGCAGGCCGGCCAGCAGCAGTACCAGACGACCTACACCTCCGGCGGGTCCAATATGGGCGCAATGATCGGCGGCATCATCCTCAGCGACATCCTCTCCGGCGGCATGGGCCGGGGCGGCTACGGCGGCGGATGGTCCAGCGGCGGTGGCGGCTGGAGCTCGACGAGCTACGGCGGGTCACCGGGCGGCGGCGACGACTGGTCCGGCGGCGGCGGGCGGTTCTAACCCCCGGGTGCATCCGCGCCCGGCACCGTCCAGTCGGTTAACCCAGCAGCCGGCTGGCCAAGTACCCGGACACCGCGTCCAAACCGACGCGCTCCTGGGTCATGGCGTCGCGGTCGCGGATCGTCACCGCCTGATCTTCCAGGGTGTCGAAGTCGACCGTCACACAGAACGGGGTGCCGATCTCGTCCTGGCGGCGG
>CAYPTG010000499.1:0-1632 GCA_964413455.1 uncultured Mycobacterium sp.
CCAGAAGGTGCTGGACCGGGTGGCGGCGGCCGGTCTGCCCGACGACCTGATCCCCGCTGAGCTGACCTCGGTGCGGCTGAGCGCTGGTGGCGACGCGGAGAACGCGCTGCGCGGCACGGTCCTGGAATTCATGGACGCGGTGCGCGGCGTCGAGCACGCGATCGGCGCCCATCAACCCGGCGTCGAGCACGCGATCAGCGCCGAACAGTGGCGGCTGCATTGGCCGGTACCGCGGTAGCGGTTTGTTACCGCTAACGCCGAGTGGTCCGTGGGACGATAAAGCCACCAAACCCGGGTATTCGAGGGAGCTTCGTGTCGTCTGGTCGGCCAAGGTCGCGCTGGCAGCGCCCCGTCGTCGTGGTCGCGGCGACGGCGATGCTCCTTGCGTCGAGTTGTTCCTGGCAGCCCGGCTTACCCATCCCCGAGGGCGTCCCACCGCCGCCCGGTGACCCGGTGCCCGCGGTCAACACGCACGTTCCCGGCCGTCCCGCCGATCAGCTGCACGACTGGGCCGCCCAGCGTGCCCCCGCACTGGGCATCCCGATCTCGGCGCTAGAGGCGTACGGCTACGCCACCCGGGTGGCGCAGGTGGAGAACCCGGGCTGCAATCTGGCGTGGACCACCCTGGCCGGGATCGGCATGGTGGAAAGCCACCACGGCACTTATCGCGGCGCCGAAATCGCGCCCAACGGCGACGTCAGCCCGCCCATTCGCGGGGTTCATCTGGACGGCACCAACGGCAACCTGAAGATCCTGGATACCGAGCGGTCCCGCGACGGCGACCCGGTCTACGCCCGGGCGATGGGCCCGATGCAGTTCATCCCGGAGACCTGGCGGCTCTACGGCGTGGACGCCAACAACGACGGGGTGATCAGCCCGGACAACTTCGACGACGCCGCGCTCTCGGCCGCCGGCTACCTGTGCTTCCGCGGCAAGGACATGGCAACCCCGCTCGGCTGGATGAATGCGCTGCGCGCCTACAACCACTCCGATCACTACGCCCGCATGGTGCGGGACTGGGCCGCCGCCTACGCGTCCGGTCACCCGCTTTAGTCGAGTCGACGATGCCGCCACGGGACGTCTACTTGCCCAACTCGACGAAATGTCGCAATCCACTCGCACGACCGCGCCCATTTGTCGGTTTGGGCGCTCTAGGCTATCCCCAGTTCATCCCAGTCCATCGTCCCGCTCAGCAAGGAGATACCGGTGCCCATCATCGAGCAGGTCGCCGCACGCGAAATCCTCGACTCGCGCGGCAATCCGACCGTCGAGGTCGAGGTGGCCCTCATCGACGGCACGATGGCCCGCGCCGCGGTCCCGTCCGGCGCGTCCACCGGTGAGCATGAGGCGGTTGAGCTGCGCGACGGCGGTTCCCGCTACGGCGGCAAGGGTGTTCAGAAGGCGGTCGAGGCGGTGCTCGACGAGATCGCCCCGGCGGTCATCGGGCTCTCGGCCGACGATCAGCGCTTGGTCGATCAGGCGCTGGTCGACCTCGATGGCACCTCGGACAAGTCCCGGCTGGGCGCCAACGCCATCCTGGGTGTCTCGCTGGCGGTCGCCAAGGCGGCCGCCGAAAGCGCCGACCTGCCGCTGTTCCGCTACCTCGGCGGACCCAACGCGCACATCCTGCCG
>CAYPTG010000500.1:0-1631 GCA_964413455.1 uncultured Mycobacterium sp.
GAAATGTCGTCGGTGCCGGTCGCCGCCTACCAGGTGTCGGGGGAGTACGCGATGATCAGCGCCGCGGCGGCCAACGGCTGGGTTGACGGGCGGGCCGCGGCATTGGAATCGCTGACGGCGATCCGCCGGGCCGGCGCCGACATCGTGCTGACCTATTGGGCCGCCGAGGCCGCCGGGTGGCTCGGGTGAACCCGCAGCCGCCGGTGTGGCCGCCGGCCCCGCCCGTCCCACCCACTCCGCCGACCCCGCCTACTCCGCCGCGGCCGGTGGACGTCGACACCGGATTCTGGCTGTGGCTGGCCGCAGTGCCGCTGATGGTGATCGGGCAGGTGGCCGACGGATACGTCATCTCCCAGGCCACCAACGTGCCGACCGTGATGGTGACCACTGGGTTCCTGGCCGCCATTATCGGCGCGCTGGTGGTGACGTTTCTGGTGCTGATGCGCTCGGGCTACCGGTGGACCCGCACGGTGCTGACCGCCGGCGGGGTGGCGACCATCCTCTACACCGCGTCGAGCCTGTTCGGCACCCCGCGGCCGCCGGTGCCCGCGGTGATCTATGCGGTTACCGGGATCATCGGCTGCGTACTGATCGGCGGCGGCGTGTATCTGCTGCACCGGCAGGATTCCACCCGGTTCTTCGAGCGCTGACTTTCCCGGGGGTAGGTCGGTCGGGCTAGGCTGACCGCACCATGAGCGAGACCGAGGCCCGGCCCCGGGCGATCACCGTCGCCTGCTGGCTGCTGATCGCCGGTGCGGTGGTGCTGCTGGCCGGCGGGCTGATCGCCGCGACCGTCACGTTCGACGCGCTACGGTCGGCGGCCCCGGCCACGGTGTCCGACGACACATTGCGCCGCTATGCGCACCTGTACTCCGGCGCCGGCATCCTGTTCAGCATCGCCGCGGTGGCGCTGATGCTGCTGGCCCTGCGTGCTCGTGGTCGCGACCCGCGTTTTCGGCGGGCGGCCCTCGCGCTGAGCCTGGCGATCGTGGTCCTGGTCGTCCTGGCGGCGGTGTTCTCCGGAACCCACATCCTCGCCCTGTTGAGCCTGCTGCCGATCATCGCGGGCATCGTGGTGCTGAACCGCCCGAGCTCGGTGGACTGGTACGCCGGTGGCTGACGATATCCAGGGCGACCTGGCGCGCGAGTCCGGGCCAGGGCCGCACCCCGACGCGCTGTTCTTCGAGCCCGGTGCCAGCTGGTACTGGCTACTGGCCGGCCCGCTCGCCGCGTTGGCCATGGTCTACGTGCAGTACAGCACCGGTATGGGTCTGCGGCCGTTGGTGCCGCTGATGTTCCTGCTCGCGGTGAGCGGCTTTCTGGCTCTGCAGGTCAAGGCCGGCCGCATCCACACCAGCGTCGAGCTGACCGGCACCTCGCTGCGGGAAGGTACCGAGGTGCTGCCGGTGAGCGAGATCCTGGAAGTGTTCGACGCGCCGGAGTTCACCAAGAAATCCGACGGGCCGCTGGAGAAGTGGCAGAGCGCTCGTGCGCTCGGCGAACTGTCCGACGTGCCGCGGGGGCGAATCCCGATCGGGTTGCGGCTCACCGGCAACCGGCTGGTCCGGGCCTGGGCCCGGGACGCCGACGGGCTGCATGAGCAGTTGGTACGGCTGGTGCAGGCCGGCCCG
>CAYPTG010000501.1:0-1624 GCA_964413455.1 uncultured Mycobacterium sp.
CATCGCGGCGGCGGCGGCGAGGCGTATCGGTTGCATTGTCGGTGATGGCGCCGCCGGCCCGCGGCGGATCGGTCAGCTCGACCGAACCGGTGCGGCCGCGTATCGCGAAGCGCTCCTCCAGGACGGCCAACACCGCTGCAGTACCGGACGCGTCGTCGGCTGCGACGCTGGGGGCGCCTGCTTCCCTGATCGTCACCTTCACCGGCACGACCCGCCCGACCTCGGTGTCGGTCGCCGCCGAAACGGTTGCAGTGACAGTCAATTCGGATTTGCCGGCCGGCATTGCCCGCAGCAGATGAGCCGCGTGGTCGAGGTGCACGAGGCTCAGCAGACCCTCGACAACCGGGAAGCCGTCGTCAGTGAGAGCCGACCCGATGGCAGAGAATACGGCCGGCCAGCAAAGCCCGACCAGGGCGTCGGGCACCAGCGTGAGCCCGGGCGCCAGCGGCGCGCCGAAGGTCGCGGTGACGCCGGTGTGGTCGGCCACTTTCTCCGGATCCCATTCGACCGCCACTGTGACGGTGCCGTTCTCGACCCGGGGAAGCGCATCCGGTCCTTCGACGCCGGCGGCGATGGCGAGCACCGCCCGCATGGCCCGCGACGCGTCGTCGACGGTCACGATCGGCATGCCGCCGTCGACTGTGCAGGCCGGCAGGGTGAAACGGATGTCGATCCAGGTGTCGGAGAGCGGGACACTGAGCGTGACGACATTGTCCGAAGGCAGTGTGTCTGCAGCCAGTTCCAGTCGGGCGCCGGTGCCGGGATGGGTGGCGCTCGGCTTTCCGGGCACATCGTTGACCTGCCACTCCCCCGGCGCGCCGATGCGGTGCACCGGGTTGATCGCGGTGCGCCCAGCCCAGAGCACATCGGGCGAATCGAGGACGACGGCGAGCGGTCCGCTGATGTCGGCGCGGGCCTGCCGGCGCGACATCACCGGGACCGGCTCAGCCCCGGACTCCAGCACGCGGTCGATGATCTCCTGCTCGAAGCGGTCGAGCAGCTCACCGACCGGCTCGTCGACCCGGGTGATCCCGGCGACGGCCTGGGTGCCCGGGATGATGCACACCTGATCGGCGCGGTACCGGGCGTCGTGGGCCTGCCACAGCGAGTCGCTGCGCCACCAACGCCGGACGTCCTTGTCGATGACGGGCACGAAGTTCACCGGTTTGCCGGGCGTCTTGCACAGCGTCACAAAGAAAGGCAGGTCCGCTGGATGCAGTCGGACCGACTCGGCGTCGGGATAGCGCGCCAGCAGACGGGCGATCGCCTGCTGCGGATCATCAAGCAGCCCTTGATGATCCGGGCCGGGCCCACCGGCACTGAAAAGCGATTCGATCGGGCCGAAATCGAGCTCATGCAGCCGCGACTCGGTGCGCTTGAGCATCTCTTCGAAGCGATCCCGCCAGGTGTCGGCCAGCCACGGACTGCCGGGACCCGCGGTGTCGGCGGTGGTGTCGCCCGCGCCGATGGTCAGCTCGATGTAGCGCTGCAGCCATTGCATATAGGTCATGTCGTCGAGATCGCCGAAGTACGGCTTGGCGGTGTCGGCCATCGCCGCGATGATCTCGTCGCGGCGCGCCGCGACGGCGTCGGCGTCACCGGCAACCTCGTCGAGCAGGCGGCC
>CAYPTG010000502.1:0-1621 GCA_964413455.1 uncultured Mycobacterium sp.
TTGATTCGTAGAGTGCTGTTGTCAAAACATTGACATCGACCCGCGCACCCGCTGGTTGCTGCGTGAACTGATCTATGCATTGTTGGTCAAGAAGGACCACGCGGCCGCCGGCAAAATCGTCGTGCTGCTGGGTGCGGTGGGCACCGTCAAACCCGAAGCCCAAGCCGCCAAAGATCTGGCGGCATTCGCCCAGCCGTTGACCCTGAAGACCCTCGGTGACCTGTCCTATTCGGAGATCGGCAAGCAACTCTCCACGCTGGCCGACGCCTACGACGTCAAGCTGCCGCGCGAGCTGGTGCTGATCGGCAAGCAGTTTCTTTACGTCGAGCGGTACATGAAGCTGCTGGCACCCAAGTGGCAGATGATGAGCGACCCCCAGTTCTCCGGATATTTCGCGAACTTCATGGTGGAGGTCAGCCGGGAACACCAGAGCGACGTCGAGGTCTGATTCGCCATGGAGATCCGTACCGGGTATGCCCGCAGCCGCTGGTCCGTGCCCCATTCCGAGCCCGTCGACGTGGAAATCCATTACCAGGACCTCGGCAACCCGGACCACCCGCCGGTGCTACTCATCATGGGCCTGGGAGCCCAATTGGTGCTGTGGCACAACGACTTCTGCCGCAAACTTGTGGATCTCGGCTATCGGGTCATCCGATTCGACAATCGCGACGTGGGCCTGTCCACCAAACTGCACGGACGGCAGGCCGGCCGCGCGCTGATCCCATCCTTATTGCGCTCATTCGTCGGCCGGCCCAGCTCGTCGGTGTACCGGCTGGAGGATATGGCCGACGACGCCGCCGCGGTACTCGACCATCTCGGCATTGAACGCGCGCATATCGTCGGAGCATCGATGGGTGGGATGATCGCGCAGATCGTCGCCGCCCAATATCCGCAGCGCACCGCCGGGCTGGGCATCATCTTCTCCTCGAACAACTCCGCGATGCTTCCGCCGCCGGCGCCGCGGGCGCTGTTGTCGTTGATCAAGGGGCCACATCCGAGTTCAGCACGCGAGGCCATCGTGGAGAACTCGGTGCGGGTGGCGAAGATCGTCGGCAGCCCCGACTACCCGGTCTCGGACGCTCAGCGGCGTGCCGATGCGATCGCGACCTACGAACGATGTTTCTACCCGCAGGGCGTCGGGCGGCACTTCGGGGCAATCCTGGGCAGCGGCAGCCTGCATCGTTACGACGCCCGGATCAGCGCCCCGACGGTCGTGATCCACGGCCGAGCCGACATCCTGATGCGACCGTCCGGCGGCCGGTCGATCGCCAAGACCATTCCGGCAGCGCGACTGGTGCTCTTCGATGGCATGGGCCACGACCTACCACAACCACTGTGGGACGACATCATCAGCGAACTCGACATGACCTTCTCTCAGGTAGCCGAGACGCGGTAGCGGCTGGTTAAGGAACCACCGCAGACACAGCTATGGTGTTTGACACACCAAGCAGCACGGAAAGCGAACATCTTCATGCCTGAAGCCAGCGACACCACGCAACTGCGGCCGCATTTCGAGAACATCCAGGCCCACTACGACCTGTCCGATGACTTCTTCGGGCTGTTCCATTGCGGCGAAGATCGATGGTGCCGCGGCGCAGGCCCGGTTCTTCGAGGATGTGGG
>CAYPTG010000503.1:0-1332 GCA_964413455.1 uncultured Mycobacterium sp.
CGATGTCGTCAAGTCCTTCGAGCAGTCGCCATGCGGTGTAGTCGTCAATCGTGAATGGCACCACCGCCGTTGCCGCGTGGATGGCCCGATCTCTAAGACTGACAGTGATTTCCAGGCCCGGGTGCTGCTCGATGAGCTTCCACAGCAACTCGACGTCGTCCTGAGCCACTTCGGCGGCCAACAGCCCGGCCTTGCCGGCGTTACCGCGGAAGATGTCGGCGAAACGCGACGAGATGACCACCCGGAAGCCGTAATCCATCAACGCCCACACCGCGTGTTCGCGCGAGGATCCGGTGCCGAAGTCCGGGCCGGCTACCAGCACCGATCCCCGGTCGAACGGGGGCTGGTTGAGGATGAACGACGGATCGGTGCGCCAGGCGGCGAACAGCCCGTCCTCGAAGCCGGTGCGGGACACCCGCTTTAGGTACTCCGCCGGAATGATCTGGTCGGTGTCGACATTGTTGCGACGCAGCGGTACGCCGATGCCGGTGTGAGTCTCGAAGGCTTCCATGAAATTACTCTCCTTGCTGGATGACGATGCGGGACGACAGTCCCGAGGAGGAGTCCGGCTTTCCGCTCCTGGCGAAAACTAGAGATCGGCCGGTGAGCTGAGCTTGCCGCGGACCGCGGTGGCCGCGGCCACTGCCGGCGAAACCAGATGGGTGCGGCTGCCTTTGCCTTGTCGGCCTTCGAAGTTGCGGTTGGAGGTCGACGCGCACCGTTCCTGCGGCGCAAGCTGATCGGGGTTCATTCCCAGGCACATCGAGCAGCCGGCGTGCCGCCACTGCGCACCCGCCGCGGTGAAGACCTCGCCGAGGCCTTCGGCTTCGGCAGCGGCCCGCACCTTCATCGAGCCCGGCACGATCAGCATCCGGACCCCGTCGGCGACCTTGCGGCCGCGCAGCACGTCGGCCACCGCGCGCAGATCTTCGATGCGGCCGTTGGTGCACGATCCGACGAACACCGTGTCCACAGCGATATCCGACATCGGAGTGCCCGGCGCAAGACCCATGTAGGACAACGCCTTCTCGGCGCTCTGCCGTTCGGCGTCACTGCCCATCAGCTCCGGATCGGGAACGGTCTGCGATAGCGGAACGCCCTGACCCGGGTTGGTGCCCCAGGTGACGAACGGACTCAGCGTGGTGGCGTCGATGTGGATCTCGGTGTCGAACTCGGCGCCGGGGTCGGTGCGCAACCGCTCCCAGGCAACGACCGCGTCATCCCACTGCTCGCCGGTCGGCGCGAAGGGCCGGCCACGGAGAAATTCGTAGGTGGTTTCGTCGGGGGCGACCATCCCGGCCCGCGCTCCGGCTTCAATGCTCATGTTGCACA
>CAYPTG010000503.1:1342-1612 GCA_964413455.1 uncultured Mycobacterium sp.
CGCTTCGATGGTGCTGCCGCGGTATTCGATAACGTGACCCTGCCCGCCACCGGTGCCGATCTTGGCGATCACCGCCAGGATGATGTCCTTGGCGGTCACTCCCCTGGGCAGGACACCGTCGACGTTGACCGCCATCGTCTTGAACGGGCGCAGCGGCAGCGTCTGAGTGGCCAGCACATGCTCGACCTCGGAGGTGCCGATTCCCATTGCCAGCGCACCGAATGCGCCGTGCGTGGAGGTGTGGCTGTCGCCGCAGACGATGGTCATCCC
>CAYPTG010000504.1:0-1604 GCA_964413455.1 uncultured Mycobacterium sp.
TCCCGAGACAACACAGCTCTAACCGCGAGGGCGAGGGCGAGGAAGCACTACCCCTTGAATCCTCCCCGCGGCTGAAGCCGGGGGATTCCTGACTCAGGCAGCCGAAGCGCACACAGCGGTGCGTTTCGGGCTTACGCCCTCAGCGTCAGCAGGGTGGAAACCAGCCCTGGCAGCGACGACCGCTGCGGAGTTCTTGTCGCGAGGTTTGGACATACCGCAGCTTTGGCAGTGGTAGGTCCGCTGTCCCAACGGCAGGCGGTGCTTGGTTCTCGTACCGCAGGATGAACAGTCGGTGGTGGTGTTGGCGGGGTGGACGAGTTGGAGCTGGCGGCCGTGCTTGGTCGCCATCCAGATCAGCTCGTTCTTGGTCGCCGCGATCGCGGCATCGGCGGCCTTCTTGGCCATCGTGGACTTGGCCAGGAACTTCGGCCGGAAGTCCTCCACCGCGATCCTGTCATGCTGGTCGACAACACGTTTCGCCCACTTGCGGGCGTCGTCCTGCCGCTGGCGGGCAACTTTGGCGTGCACCTTCGCGGCATGGCGTTTGGCGGTCCTGTACCCGTTGGAGCCGGCCTGCCCGGTGGCGGGCTTCCGGCGGGCCATCATCTTCTGGTAGCGGGCCAGACGCGCGGCGGCCTTCCGGCCGTGCTCGCTATGGCGCAGATCGAAGGTGTCGCGATCGTCGACCTCACCGGTGGACAGGTCAATCACCGCGGTGGTCGCGGTTTCGGTAACACCCCAGTCGATTCCCAGGATGTGGTCGTTGCCAGTGTCGGGCAGGCGGGTGTGGGCGAGGTCGATCTCCACCACGAAGCTGGCATACCAATGACCGAGGGAGTCCCGGCTGACGCGAACGCTCCTGGGGTCCGACAGCAACTCTTGACTCCACACCACCGGGATGGTCACACCACCGGGCAACACCAACGTGAGGCGACCGGTGCCAGGCTGGAGTTTCAGTGAGAAACCGCGGCGGGTGTAGTTCAGTGTCGGCAGTGAGCGATCACGTTTCTTGAACTTCGGCAAGCCGCGGCGCCGAGCGGCCGGGATCTTGTTCTTTCGGTCCAACAACGCCTTCTGCCGGCTTTTCGCGAAGTCGCGCACCAACTGCCTGCTGCTGGGCAACTGACGACCCTTCGGCCAGCCAGTTAATACCCGTCGCATTGTCGATCACTGTTCCGGCCGCGGCGTTGCGCAGCGAGGTAAGGAACTTGTCCTGCTCGGCGTAACCAAAAGTGCCGGCAGGATCGGCGATGTGGCGGCGCTTGGACTCAGCGACCAACGCATTCCACAACCACCGGCACTTGCCATACTCAGACAGTAAGTAGCGCTCAGCGGTACCCGACGGACGTATCCGCTGGGTCTGACGCACCTGCTTGCCCACCCTCAACAGCTTTCCAGACCCCACCGACAAAACCCCGCCGAAGCACACACCGACACCAGTCACTGATCACAAACAACCGGCGCTTTCCTCCCCACGACTAAAGCCGGGGGCATCCAGCGCTCCTAGCTCGGTGAAAGGCGGCGGGCAGAGAGCTAACCGCTGGACCCCCGGGGGGGTCGAGGTCGGCGACTAGCTTCGCTCACTGTAGCACGGACCGTGCTAC
>CAYPTG010000505.1:0-1597 GCA_964413455.1 uncultured Mycobacterium sp.
ATTCGTCCGAGGCGAGCGCGGTCTTTGTCGGCGGTGTGCGGATGGACGAGTACGGGGAGTTCATTGACGAGGAGGAGTCGGGCTCGGCCGCCGACGAGTACGGCGATGTCGCGGTTAGCGTCAGTGACGACGACGAGCCGGAACTTCCCGGCCTGACCGACGAGGCGCTTGCGCTGCTGGAGCAGGCTCGGGAGGAACTCGCCGCCGCTGAGGCAGCCGAGCCACGGACACCCGTTGTGCCGCTGGCGGTTTCCGGCTTCCTCACCTCGCGTAAGCGGGCCACCGCCGCCGAGCTGGCCGACTGGATCGACAGCCCGGAAGGCCGGGCCACCTCGCTGGAGGCCATCGGCCGGTCGCTGTCGCGGCGCAACCACGGTCGCTCCCGCGCGGTGGTGATGGCCCACGATCACGACGAAGCGATCAAGGGCCTGCGGGCGATCGCCGACGGCAAGCAGAGCCCGCTGGTGTTCAGCGCCGACGGCCCGGTGACCAACGGGCCGGTGTGGGTGCTGGCCGGGTTCGGCGCCCAGCACCGCAAGATGGGCAAGAGCCTGTACCTGCGTGACGCGGTGTTCGCCGAATGGATTAACAAGGTCGACGCGCTGATCCAGGACGAGCGCGGCCACTCGATCGTCGAACTGATCCTCGACGACTCGATCGACTACACCGACGAGACCTGCGAGTACCCGATCGAAGTGGTCCAGCTGGTGATCTTCGCCATCCAGATCGCGCTCGGTGAACTGCTCATCGCGCACGGTGCGAAACCCGCCGCGGTGATCGGTCAGTCGCTCGGCGAGGCGGCGGCCGCCTACTTCTCCGGCGGCCTGTCGCTGGCCGATGCCACCCGAACCATCTGTGCGCGTTCGCATTTGATGGGCGAGGGCGAGGCGATGCTGTTCGGCGAGTACATCCGGTTGATGGCGCTGGTCGAATACTCGGCCGACGAGATCAAGACGGTGTTCGCCGACTTCCCCGACCTTGAGGTGTGCGTCTACGCCGCGCCGACCCAGACCGTCATCGGCGGCCCGCCTGCCCAAGTGGACGCGATCATCGAGCGCTGCGAGAAAGAGGGCAAATTCGCCCGCAAATTCCAGACCAAGGGCGCCAGCCACACCACCCAGATGGACCCGCTGCTCGGCGAACTGGCCGCTGAACTGCAAGGTATCGCGCCGGAGCCGCTGCGGATCGGCTACTTCTCCACCGTGCACGAGGGCAGCTATCTGCGCCCCGGCGAGGCGATCCACCAGGTCGACTACTGGCGAAAAGGGCTGCGGCACAGTGTCTACTTCACCCAGGGCATTCGCAACGCGGTGGACAACGGATACACCACGTTCGTGGAGCTGGCGCCCAACCCTGTGGCGCTGATGCAGGTCGGCCTCACCACGGCGGCGGCCGGCCTGCACGACGGGCAGCTGATCGGCACCCTGGCCCGCAAGCAGGACGAAGTCGACTCGATGATCGCGGCGATGGCGCAGCTCTACGTCTACGGCCACGACCTGGACTTCCGGACGCTGTTCACCCCGGCCGCCGATCCGCAGGACTACGCCGCCATCCCGCCGACCCAGTTCAAGCGCAAGGAGCACTGGCTCAACGCGCA
>CAYPTG010000506.1:0-1593 GCA_964413455.1 uncultured Mycobacterium sp.
TCGGGGCAGGTGGTGCGCTCTCCCCGGTGCTGGCCGCCATCCTGCACAACGCGTCGTCGGTGGCCGTGGTGGCTAACAGCTCGCGTCTGATCGGCTTCGAGCTGACGCGACACGGCAAGGTCACCGGCACCGAAGAGTTCGACATCTTTAACGAGAACGATTATCGTTTACGATCGTGACTATCGCTCCGCTGCGCCACAGCCTCCTTGCCGCCGTGCTGCTCACGCCGATCGGCCTCGCGGCATGCGGTTCGCATCCGGCTACCGCGCCTGAGGTCGACGCCAAAGACGCCGCGCCGGCGGCGTAAAGCGCCGGTGCGGCACCCTGTCCCGCGGACCCGTTGAATGTCGTTGTCAGCGTTGACCAATGGGGCGACATCGTCTCTGAGCTGGGCGGCCAATGCGTCAACGTCACGACCATCTTGGCCAGCTCCTCGGTCGACCCGCACGACTACGAGCCCTCACCGGCCGACGCCGCGGTGTTCAGCCATGCGCAGCTGGTCGTCCTCAATGGTGTCGACTACGACAGCTGGGCTGCCAAGCTGGCCGCGACGTCGGCGCCGAACGCGCCGGTCGTGGACGCGGGCCGAGTCACCGGCACGGCAGAAGGCGCCAACCCCCACCTGTGGTACAAACCGCCGGCGGTCACCGCTGTGGCCGATGCCGTCACCGCGGAGCTCACTAAACTCCAGCCGAAGGCCACCGACTACTTCCGCGCCCAACGCTCCTTGCTCACCACCGCGTTGGATCCGTACAACGGCCTGCTCGACAAGATCAAGGCCGCGGCCTCCGGGAAGAGCTACGCCGCCACCGAAACCGTTTACGACTACCAGGCCCAAGCGCTCGGATTGGTGAACAAGACCCCACCCGGTTACCAAGCCGCCTCAGCCAATGAGACCGATCCCTCGCCGGCTGACATCGCCGGGTTCACCAAGGCGCTCACCGACCATCAGGTCGACGTTCTGATCTACAACACCCAAACCGAAGGGTCGATCCCCGAACAGATCCGCGCCGCCGCCGAGAAGGCCGGCGTGCCGGTGGTCAATGTCACCGAAACCGTGCCGCCGGGTGTGAAGTCGTTCGAGACCTGGCAGGACGACCAATTGACCGCGCTAGCCAAGGCTCTCGGCGTCGATGTCTGATCCGGCAGGCCGCCCGGCGTTGAGCTTCGACGACGTCAGCGCCGTACGCGGCCGTCGTACGCTGTGGTCGCACGCCACCTTCGAGGTCCCCGCCGGTGGGATTGTGGCGGTTCTGGGTGCCAACGGCACGGGCAAGACCACGTTGTTGCAGATGATCCTCGGTTTGGTGCCGGTCGCGCACGGTGAGTTGCGGGTGTTCGGCGGCCGACCCGGCGAAGACCGCGACAAGATCGGCTACGTCCCGCAGAACTACGCAGCCAGCGCCGGCGAGGCGATCCGGGTCAGTGACGCGGTGTTGCTCGGTCTCAACGGCAACCGGTGGGCGTTCGCCCGGACCTCCGCAGAAGACCGCCGCCGCGTCGCCGAGGCGCTGGCGGCGGTGGAGGCCGATACCTTTGCCGACCGTCGGCTAGCGGAGCTGTCCGGGGGGCAACGACAGCGGGTCGCGATCG
>CAYPTG010000507.1:0-1583 GCA_964413455.1 uncultured Mycobacterium sp.
GCTCATAAGTCGGCTTCTCGGAGAACCCGATCCACGAATCGGTGATCGCCCAGTTACGGAAGCTGAAGTAGCCCAAGGCTTTCCGGCCGACCACGTAGAGCACCGGTTCTTTGCCTTCCTGGCGCAGCAGCGCGATCAGTTCCTCGGCGCGGCGCAGCACGTTGGCGTTGTAGGCGCCGCACAGCCCGCGGTCCGAGGACACCACCAGCACCGCGGCCCGGCGCGGGTTCTCCCGCTCGACCAGCAGCGGGTGATCCAGTGCCGACTCGGCGGCCAAGTTGGTCAGCATGTTGGTGATCTCGGCCGAATAGGGCCGGGCAGCCTCCACCCTGGCCTGAGCCTTGGCAATGCGCGAGGTGGCGATCAGCTCCTGGGCCTTGGTGATCTTCTTGATCGACCCGGCCGATTTGATACGCCCGCGCAGTTCGCGGAGTGTGGCTGCCATTACTTCTTCTTCGGTGCGGGCTTACGAACCTGGACGGCTTCCTTCTCCACGTCGGCCTCATCCATCGCGGCGATCCGCTCGTCGGGGATCACCGAGCTGCCGTCGGAGGTGGCAAAGCCGCGCTTGAAGTCGGCCACCGCCTCGGTGAGCGCGGCCTCGGTGTCCTCGGTGAGTTTCTGGCTGGACCGGATCTGATCGAGGATGCCCGAACCGGCGCCACCCAGGTGCTCCAGGAACTCCGACTCGAAGCGGGACACGTCGGCGACCGGGACCGAGTCCAGGTGGCCCTTGGTGCCCAGGAAGATCGCCACCACCTGATCCTCGACCGACATCGGGCTGTACTGCGGCTGCTTGAGCAGCTCCACCAGCCGCGCACCGCGCTCCAGCTGAGCCTTGGACGCCTCGTCGAGATCGGAGGCGAACGCCGCGAAGGACTCCAGCTCGCGGTACTGCGACAGGTCCAGACGCAGCGAGCCGGCCACCTCTTTCATGGCCTTGATCTGCGCGGCGCCACCCACCCGGGACACCGACACGCCGACGTTGATGGCCGGGCGCACACCCTGGTTGAACAGGTCGGTCTCCAGGAAGCACTGCCCGTCGGTGATCGAGATGACGTTGGTGGGGATGTAGGCCGAGATGTCGTTGGCCTTGGTCTCGATGATCGGCAGGCCGGTCATCGAGCCGCCGCCGAGCTCATCGGACAGCTTCGCGCAGCGCTCCAGCAGCCGGGAGTGCAGATAGAAGACGTCGCCGGGGTAGGCCTCGCGGCCCGGCGGGCGGCGCAGCAGCAGCGAGATCGCGCGGTAGGCCTCGGCCTGCTTGGTGAGGTCGTCGAACACGATCAGCACATGCTTGCCGTCGTACATCCACTGCTGGGCAATGGCCGAACCGGTATAGGGCGCAAGCCATTTGAAGCCCGGCGAATCCGAGGCGGGTGCGGCGACGATGGTGGTGTAGTCCATCGCGCCGCCCTCCTCCAGCGCGCGCCGCACGCTGGCGATGGTGGTGCCCTTCTGGCCGACGGCGACGTAGACGCAGCGGACCTGCTTGCTCGGGTCGCCGGTCTCCCAGTTCTGCCGCTGATTGAGGATGGTGTCGACGCAGACCGCGGTCTTGCCGGTCTTGCGGTCGCCGATGA
>CAYPTG010000508.1:0-1569 GCA_964413455.1 uncultured Mycobacterium sp.
GCATCCGGGGTTACTTCCGCGACCAGCCCGACCGCAACCCTTACTGAGGACGCGCTCGTCATCCGGGCCGTCACCTCCGAGGCTGACCCCAGCGGCTCCATCGGCTCATACGGCACACTCACCTACCCGTCAGCGGCGACCCTGGCCCGCGCCGACCATCTTGACCAGCGCGCCAACGGCGGCAACCGCAACGCCCGCACCTCATGCGCAGCACAGTCCATGACGGCCGGTTCCGCAGGAACCGCGGCCTGGACGCTCGCCTCCGCATCCTGGTGTCGGCCCGTCGCCCACACCCTCGTCGTCACCGGCCCCGACACTGGCAACACGGGCACAGTCAACGCGTCACTGCCGAAGATCGCCGCCACACTGGCCGGCACCCAAGCCAACCCGGCCGCCCTCGCGGGCACCCTGCCCGCGGTCACTAGCCAGACCACCGGGGCCAGCAGCAACCCCGGCTCGCTGGCCGCAGCCCTGCCCCCTGCCACCGGTTCGATCGCAGGCGTCCAGACCAACCCAGCGAGCCTTGCCGGGACGCTCCCGCCGCTGACTGGGGCACTCGCAGACCAGGTCGTGAACCACGGCAGCCTGACCGCCCGGACACCACTCCTCACGGGCGGTGTCGCAGGCGAGTCGATCAACCCCGGGGGCCTGTCCGGAACCCTCCCGCTGCTGAGTGGGCTGATCGTCTCATCAGACATCAACCCAGGCGTCCTCGATGGGCTCCTGCCGAGACTCACAGGCGCGCTCACCGGCACCGCAACCAACTCAGGCACGCTCGCCGCGACCCTGCCGCTGCTGCGAGGCCAAGTCAGTGACCAGACCGTCAACACCGGCACCCTCGCGGGAATGCTGCCTAAGGTCACCGGTCTGCTCGGAGGGCAGTCGATCAACCCGGCCGTGCTGGCTTCACCGCTGCCGGTGCTCACCGGTCTGCTGACCGGCAGTCAGGCCAACCCGGGTGTGCTGACCGCGCTACTGCCACGACTCGCCGGGCTCATCGCCGGGGCCACAGGCAGCGTCGACGCCAGACCTGTCCTGCTCCCCAAACTGATTCTCACCATCCCGTCCAGTGCCGCCGTGCTGGCCGTCCCGTCCAGCAGAGCGGAGATCCCGACCATGAGCTACACCCGCAACGACACAGGCCCCGACCTGACCGCGACCCTGAAGTCAACCCCCGTGCAGTTGTTCACTGGTGCGACCGCGGTCGTGCACGTCCGGAAGCCGGGCGGCGAGACCTTGTCGAAGGCGCCGCTGGACTTCAACGTCGGGACTGGTGTCATCACGGTCCGGTGGGTGGCCGGTGATCTCGACGAGGCGGGCGTCTACCAGGTGGAGGCGCCGGTGACGTATTCGAACGGGCAGGTGCAGACGTTCGGCGACGCGTGGTTCGTGGTTGCTGACGAACTCGCCTGAGAGCCGATCTGAGCGGTTCGGGCCCCGTCTCCTAACCTGGGGAGGGGCGGGGCCTGTTCGTGTCCCCACGGGGCGTCTGCGGCGCGCCAGACATGTGTGAGGGATCAATCTGGTGTGTGGTGCGCTATTCTCTGCGGCATCGGACCGTTTGAGCCT
>CAYPTG010000509.1:0-1567 GCA_964413455.1 uncultured Mycobacterium sp.
GTGTACACCAGGTCGCCGCCGTAGGGGTGGCGCTCGTGCACCGGCAGCTGGTTGCAGTGCTCTACGGTGCGACGGATCTCGTCGATGTTGGAGAAATCGATCTGCGGGTCGACACCGCGGGAGAACAGGTTCAGCCCCAGAGTCACCAGGCACACGTTGCCGGTGCGCTCGCCGTTGCCGAACAAGCAGCCTTCGATCCGGTCGGCGCCGGCCTGGTAGCCCAATTCCGCTGCGGCGACGGCGGTTCCGCGGTCGTTGTGCGGGTGCAGGCTCAGGATGATCGAGTCGCGGCGGGCCAGGTTGCGGCTCATCCACTCGATGGAGTCGGCGTAGACGTTCGGGGTGGCCATCTCCACGGTGGCCGGCAGGTTGACGATCAGCGGCCAGTCCGGCGTCGGTTCGATGACGTCGGCGACGGCGTCGCACACCTGTTTGGCATAGGCCAGCTCGGTGCCGGTGTAGGACTCCGGGGAGTATTCGTAGCGCCACCGGGTGCCGGGGTGCTTGGCCTGCTCCTCCATGCACTTGCGGGCACCGTCGGTGGCGATTTTCATGACTTCGTCCCGGTCGGCGCGAAACACCACCCGGCGCTGCAGGATCGACGTCGAGTTGTAGAAGTGCACGATCGCGTTGCGGGCACCGGCACACGCCTGGAAGGTCCGCTCGATCAGCTCCGGCCGGCACTGGGTGAGCACCTGGATGGTGACGTCGTCGGGGATCGCGCCCTGTTCGATGATCTCCCGGACGAAGTCGTAGTCGGTCTGGCTGGCCGACGGGAAGCCGACCTCGATCTCCTTGTAACCCATGTTGACCAGCAGGTCGAACATCCGGCGCTTGCGGGCCGGGCTCATCGGGTCAATCAGTGCTTGGTTGCCGTCGCGCAGGTCCACCGCGCACCACAGCGGCGCGCGGTCGGTCACTCGGTCCGGCCAGGTCCGGTCGGCCAAGGTGACCGGTTCCACCTCCTGGCCGAACGGCCGGTAGCGGTTGACCGGCATCGCGGAATTGCGCTGGGTGTTCCAGACCGGCTGGCCCTCGGGGCGTGGTCCGTCCGGGGTCTTGATGGTCCGTGCCGATACGTAGGCGTCGACCGAGGCGGTGGAATCAAACGAAGGGGAATGGATGGTCACGATTTTGCTCCGGGAAGTTGAGAAGGGGACTTCAGACCGGCGCATCGCGAAACACCCGCGACGGGAAACCGGTCTGATCAGACCCCGTCGCGGCGTCCGAGGAGGAGCAGCCGCTGCACGCCGTTCACTGTACTCCGGCGGGTTACTCCGCCCAAACCGACAAATGGGCGTGGTTGTGCGAGTGGATTGCGACATTTCGTCGAGTTGGGCACGTGGGCTTGGGCACGTGGGCTAGGGACTCGCCGGGACGTCGGGGTCAGGCCCGCTGGGGAATTCGCCATAGCTGACCAAATCGGACTCCGGCACCGGCGGGCGCAATCGTGTCATCACCAGGTAGCCGATCAGGACCACCCCGAACGACCCGAGACTCAGTAGCAGTTCGGTGCGGGTGTCGTGATCGATGAACATGGCGCACACCACGGCGCACATCGCGATCA
>CAYPTG010000510.1:0-1564 GCA_964413455.1 uncultured Mycobacterium sp.
TGCAGGATCACATCGCCGACGTCGGGCAGCTCGACATCGCGCGGGTCGATGGTCTCGATGCCCAGCACCTCGTGGCGGGCCGAGATGGCCCGCAGCGGCCGCATCCAGTTGATCGGGCCGAGGAAGTCGCTGATGATGACGGCCATCCCGCGGCGGCGCTCCGGGCGGCGCAGCGCGTCGATGGCGGCGGCCAGGTCGCCGCGCACCCCCAGCGGCGCCTTCGGCGCGGTGGCGATGGCCCGCAGCAGGGTCTGCTCGTGCTGTCGGCCGCCGCGGGCCGGGATCCGGATGACCGTTTCGCCGTTGGCGATCAGCGCTCCGATCCGGTTGCCGCCGCCGCTGTTGAGATAGGTGATGGCCGCCGCAGCGCCGACCGCCAGGTCACGCTTCTCGCAGCCGGTGGTGCCGAAATCCAGGCTGGCCGACATGTCGACCACCAGCCAGGTTTCCAGTTCACGGTCGGCGATCATCTGCCGCACGTGCGGATGGGTGGTCCGGGCGGTGACCGACCAGTCCATCCTGCGCACGTCGTCGCCGGGCTGATAGAGCCGCGACTCCCCCGGTTCGGAGCCGGGTCCGGGGATCAACCCGAGGTGGTTGCCCTGCAGCACACCGTCGAGGCGGCGCTTGACGGTCAGTTCCAGCGTGCGCAGCGCTGCCGACAGCTTGGCGTCGCCGATCTCACCGCGCTCGAAGGACGGCGGGTGAACGGACTGGGCCTGATCGGCTGCCTGCTCGGCAGACCGGGCCTGGTCAGCTGCCTGCTCGGCAGACCAGGACTCGCTCACCGAGCGGTGGCGCCGGCCACCGATGCCGTGGTGGCGGCACCCACCGGCGGCACCGAATGCCCTTGCATGGGAACAGCGTTCACCTGGGGCAGCCCCACGGTCTGCAGAATCCGGCCGATTACGGTGTCGGCCTTGACGTCGTCGGCCAGGGCGTCGTAGGTGAGCACCAGCCGGTGCCGCAGCACGTCGGGAATCACCTCGACGACGTCTTGCGGCACGACGTAGTCGCGGCCGCGGACCAACGCCAAGGCCCGCGCGGCGGCGATGATGCCCAGCGATGCGCGCGGTGAGGCCCCGAAAGCGATCCAGGACTTGACGTCGGGCATCCCGAACTGCTCGGGACGGCGGGTGGCGGTGACCACCCGGACCACGTAGTCGACCAGGGCGTGGTGCACGAAGTTGTTGGCCGCCGTCTCCTGCAGCCGCAGCAGATCACCGGTGTCCAGCACCTGCTTGGGCTCCGGCGGGGTCACCCCCATCCGGTAGATGATCTCGCGCTCCTCCTCCGGAGAGGGGTAGTCGACGTTGATCTTGAACAGGAACCGGTCGCGCTGGGCCTCCGGCAGCGGGTAGACGCCCTCGCTCTCGATCGGGTTCTGGGTGGCCATCACCAGGAACGGCTTGGGCAGCGGGTAGGTCTGGCCGCCGATGGAGATCTTGCGCTCGGCCATCACCTCCAGCAGGGCGGACTGCACCTTGGCCGGGGCGCGGTTGATCTCGTCGGCCAGCAGGAAGTTGGTCACCACCGGGCCGAGTTCGATGTCGAACTCCTCACG
>CAYPTG010000511.1:0-1562 GCA_964413455.1 uncultured Mycobacterium sp.
CCGCGTTACCCGCCCGCGGCACCAGCGAGGGACGACAACTGCGGCGCTGGCTTACCCAGCTGCTGGTGACCGAACGGGTAGTGGCCCGAGAAGCCGAAGCACTCGGTGTCAGTGTCGGCCCGGACACCCCAACCGAAGAACAGGTACTGCCCAACCTCACCGCCCGGCTGGAGATCGGCAGCATCGCCGCCAACGTGCTGGCCGACCCGCTGACCCGCGCGGTTTATGCGCGGGCCACCGCCGGGGTGGACGTCGACGCGCAAACCGTCGCCGACTACCACCGCCGCAACCCGAACCGCTTCGCCGCTCCCGGCGAGCCCACCCCCGAGCTGGACGAGGTGGCGCCGGCCATCGCCGAACTGCTGCGCGGCGCCGCACGACGGCGGGCCTTCCGGATCTGGCTGGAACGCCGCCGCGCCGAACTGGTGTGGCTGGCGCCCGGCTACGAGCACCCCGGCGACCCTCGTCAACCGGACAACACCCACAAACACTGATGACTCCGACCCTCGCCCTGGACATCGGCGGCACCAAGATCGCCGCAGGGCTCGTCGACGCCAATGGACAACTGCTGCACCAGAATCGGCAGCCCACCCCGCACAGCACCAACCCCGACGAGGTATGGGCCGCCGCCGAACAGACCATCGCCGACGCACTGGCCGCCACCGGCGGCACCGTCTCCGGAGTAGGCATTTCCTCGGCCGGGCCGATCGACCTGTCCAGCGGCACTATCAGCCCGGTCAACATCACCGCGTGGCGCGGCTTCCCGGTCCGCGACCGGGTGGCCGCCGCGGTGCCCGGTGTGCCGGTGCGACTGGCCGGGGACGGGCTCTGCATGGCGCTGGGCGAACACTGGCGCGGCGCCGGACGCGGCGCGCCCTTCATGCTGGGCATGGTGGTATCCACCGGGGTCGGTGGTGGCCTAGTGCTGGACGGGGCGCCCTATGACGGACGGACCGGCAACGCCGGGCACGTCGGCCACATGGTGGTCGACCTCGACGGGCCGCCGTGCAGCTGCGGCGGCCGAGGCTGTGTGGAGGCCATCGCCAGCGGCCCGCATCTGGCAGCCTGGGCCCGCGATCACGGCTGGGTCGGCTCCAAGAACAACGATGCCAAAGAGCTGGCCGAGTCCGCTGCAGCTGGGGATCTGTTGGCGCTGAAGGCCTTTCGGCGCGGAGCCCGGGCCGTCGCGGCGATGATCGCCTCGGTCGGAGCGGCGTGCGACCTCGACCTGGTGGTCATCGGCGGCGGGGTCGCCAACGCCGGACCCGTGCTATTCGACCCGCTGCGCGAAGCACTGGCCGAGTACGCGACCCTGAGCTTCATCAAGGGGCTGCGGGTGCTGCCCGCCGACCTGGGCGGGGAAGCGGGGTTGGTGGGCGCCGCGGCGCTGCTACGCGCTCAGGTCTGAGCTGCCCGCGACTGCTGCTGTTTTGGCTGTAGTACCACGCCCGCGCTACTCTGAACCACGTTCCACCGAAGACCGTCGGTCACCGAAGCAATTCGGTCGAAGGCCTGGGAAATCCCAGCGACCCACGCAGGAGGACGAGGCGAACCGCTGCCTG
>CAYPTG010000512.1:0-1560 GCA_964413455.1 uncultured Mycobacterium sp.
CTGTTCATGGGCCAGGACTTCGGCCAGCACGCCGAATGGTCCGAGCAGCGCGGCCTGGACTGGTTTCTGCTCGACCAGGACGTCTACTGCGTCGGCATCCAGCGTTTCATGGCCGACGTCAACGCCGTCTATCGCCGCAGCGCCGCACTGTGGAGCCTGGACAGCCGGCCCGAGGGCTACTCCTGGATCGAGGCCAACGACTCGGCCAACCAGGTGCTGAGCTTCCTGCGCCGCGGCGCCGACGGTTCGGTGCTGGCCTGCGTGTTCAACTTCGCCGGCGACCCGCACCCCGGCTACCGGGTGGGCCTGCCGCAGGCCGGGATCTGGCGTGAGGTGCTCAACAGCGACGCGACGGCCTACCAGGGCTCAGGGCTGGGCAATCCGGGTGCGGTGCGGGCCGACGAGCGGTCCTGGCACGGCCTGCCGGCGTCGGCGAAGCTGGTGCTGCCGGCCCGCTCGGCGCTGTGGCTGGAGCCGCGTTGAGGAGCGTGGCAATCAAGGTCAGCGCCGCCTCTGGCGGCTAGAACAGCGCGTTGGCCAGGTTGCGCCGCCCGGCGACGACGTCCGGGTCGGCAGGGTCGAACAGTTCGAACAACTCGACCAGCCGGGTGCGCACCCGGGTGCGCTCGGCCCCGGAGGTGCGCTTCACCAGCGCGATCAACCGGTCGAAGGCACCGCTGACGTCACGGGTGAGTATCTGCACATCGGCGGCGGCGAACGCGGCGTCGATGTCATCGGGTGCGGCGTCGGCCGCGGTGACCGCGTCGGGCCCCAGCTCCGAAGCCCGCTGCAGGAAGGCGATCTGGCGCACCGCGCCCTTGGCCTCGGCGTGCTCGGGATCGCCGTCCAGGATCGCCTGGTAGGCCGCCCCCGCGCCGGCGAAGTCGCCGGTGTCCAGCTTCTCCCGGGCCTCCGCCAGCACCGGGTCCACGGCCTCCTGCGGGCCGTCGGCGCCGTCCGCGCCGTCAGCCCCGCCGGCCAGCTTGCCGGCGGTCGCCGAGAGCAGCGAGTCGATCCAGCGGCGCAGCTGCGCCGGCGGCTGCGGGCCCTCGAAGCTGGCCACCGGCTGCCCGCCGGCCACTGCCACCACCGTCGGCACCCCCTCGACACCGAACATCGCGGCCACCCGCGGCGCCGCGTCGACGTTAATGGTGGCCAGCGACCAGCGGCCGTTGTCGGCGGCGGCCAGCGCGGCCAGCGCGTCGGCCAGCTGAATGCAGGCCTCGCTGCGCGGGGACCACAGCAGCACCACCACCGGCAGCTGGCCGGAGCGCACCAGCACCTCGGCTTCGAGATTGGCTTCGGTGATTTCGGTGCCGCGCGGCCCGGCGCCCGCACCGCCGGCAGCATCACCGGCACGCTGTTTGAGGCTGGACAGATCCACCGCGCCGGTCATCACCGGCGCACTCCTGGGGCGGGGACGGGTCATGTCACCCGGCCCGCAGGATCAGCGCGTCGCCCTGCCCGCCGCCGCCGCACAGGGCGGCCACCGCGTAGCCCGATCCGCGGCGGGCCAGTTCCAGGGCGGCGTGCAGGGTGATCCGCGCCCCGGACATGCCG
>CAYPTG010000513.1:0-1559 GCA_964413455.1 uncultured Mycobacterium sp.
CAACGGTGCGCTGGCCGGCGGCGCGGACTACATGGACATGGCGATGAGCCTGTCCGAGCGTCACCCCGAGGACCCCTACCGGCTCACCGGCGTCAAACTCGGCGACGAGCAGTTCGCGGCCGAGCCCGAGTGGATCGCCGCCGGGCGGCTGGCGCTGGTCGGCTGCGGTGTGGAGCCCGGGCTGTCCGACGTCTTCGCCCGCTACGCCGCCGATCACCTGTTCAGCGACATCGACGAACTCGGCACCCGCGACGGTGCCAACCTCACCGTCGACGGATACGAGTTCGCACCGTCGTTCTCCATCTGGACCACCATCGAGGAATGCCTGAACCCGCCGGTGATCTGGGAGCGGGACCGCGGCTGGTTCGTCACCGAACCCTTCAGTGAGCCAGAGGTTTTCGACTTCCCCGAAGGGATCGGCCCGGTCGAATGCGTCAACGTCGAGCACGAAGAGGTGCTACTGATGCCGCGCTGGGTCGACTGCAAACGGGCGACCTTCAAATACGGCCTCGGCGAGGAGTTCATCGACGTCCTCAAGACGCTGCACAAGCTGGGACTGGACCGCACCGAGCCGGTGACGGTCAGCTCCGACCAAGGGCCGGTGCGGGTCAGCCCGCGCGACATGGTGGCGGCCTGCCTGCCAAACCCGGCGACGCTGGGACCGAAGATGCGCGGCAAAACCTGCGCGGGTCTGTGGGTCACCGGCACCGGCAAGGACGGCCAGCCCCGGTCGACCTACCTCTACCACGTCGTTGACAACGAGTGGTCGATGGCCGAGTACGGCCATCAGTGCGTGGTCTGGCAGACCGCGATCAATCCCGTTGTGGCGCTGGAACTTCTGGCCAACGGCACCTGGAGTGGCACCGGTGTGCTCGGCCCGGAGGCCTTCGACGCGCAGCCATTCCTGGAGCTGCTCACCGATTACGGATCACCCTGGGGGCAACAGGAATTGGCTGTCGGTCAGGCATCCGGGCCTACAGCGGATTGAGGATTCGGTCCAGGAACTGCCGGGTGCGCTCCTGTTGGGGCGATCCGATCACCTCATCGGGTGGCCCCTGCTCCAGCACCACCCCGCCGTCGATGAACAGCACCTGATCGGAAACCTGTCGGGCAAACTGGATTTCGTGGGTGACGATCACCAACGTCCAGCCCTCGGTGGCCAGGTCTCGGATCACTGCCAGCACGTCACCGACCAGTTCGGGATCCAGCGCCGAGGTCGGCTCGTCGAACAGCACCAGCTTGGGCCGCAGCGCCAGCGCCCGGGCGATCCCCACTCGCTGCTGCTGACCGCCGGACAGCTGATAGGGGTACTCGTCGCACTTGTCGGCCAAACCGACCCGGGCCAGTAACTCCCGCGCCTGCGCATCCACCTCATCGGCGGGACGTTTCTGTACCACCAGCGGGCCTTCGGTGACGTTCTGCAGCACCGTCTTGTGCGGAAACAGGTTGTGCGACTGGAACACCATCCCGCTCTGCGCCCGGTAGCGGGCCAATTCGGCCTTGACCACCGGCTTGCCAAAGTCCACCGTGACCTCACCGATCCGTACCACCCCGGAATC
>CAYPTG010000514.1:0-1552 GCA_964413455.1 uncultured Mycobacterium sp.
TCGTCGTACTCGTACTCAGTTCGGACGGCAAGTGGTCCCATGTGAGAGGCAGCAGCGCTTCTGGTGGGACATGCCAGATCGTGTTGGTGCCATCGTCGGTCACATCGACGGGAATATCTCGGCTGCCGAATTTCGTTCGGATCGTTGCAACGCCCTTGTATTTGTTGTCCCACTCTTTGACCAACGTGATTTTGTCGACTGTGAGGTCGAGTTCCGAGAATTCCGGGTCGGAGTCGAACTTGTCTTGCATCGACTCGACGATTCGGCTGGTGAGGTCGTTGCGGTCCTGGATGGCTTGGGCTTTCTCGGCGGCGACGTGATCGTTGTAGGCGTTCCACACGAAGAACGCGGCGACTGCCACGAGGGCGAACACCCCGATGAACGCGAGCAAGGGCATCAGCCATCCGCCGGACCGGCGAGGTTCCTGTGGTTGCAACATTCCTACAGAGCTTCGTTGTTTCCGCAGAGGTGCCGCCTCGCGTCACCGACGATCCACATGGCGTTGATCTCGTACATGCCGTCGTTGGTCATGTCTCTGTAGGTGCGGGCTACGGCACCTTCTGCTTGTGTCGGCTTGGCCCCGGTGCGGATGACGCCGCAGGCGACACGGCCGAGGGTAAGTAGCTCAGCCTCGGTCGGTTCTGGCCCATGCACCGTCATCCAATGTTCGTGAATCGCGTCGAGGTAAGACGAGTCGTCCGCTGCCGCCGGGGTTGCTGGCAGAACCAGCGCTGCGGACGTGGCTGCGATGACCGCAGCTAACCGTCCCGCCCCCTGTATTCGCTTCATTGGTCCGATTATCCATACCTCCGCAAATCCGTGAGAGGGCTTGCTACGTGACTACCGCCGTTAAGGCCATCGAGCCGGCTACGGCACTCGACAAGAGCTCGGGCCAAATCAAGGCCGCCCTGCGCAGACCGATTTCTGTCAGTGGTTCGTACTAGTGTTCGAATCATGAAGACGGGTTGTGTGGCTGGTGGCGAGGCGGTGATGACCGCGCTCGATGAGGTGGATGCCGCCTGGGAGGTGTTGGTGTCACTGCCGGTGGACGGGCTGGACGCGGCCTCGGTGTTGGCGGTGTTGGATCGGATCGAGACCCATCGGCGTCGGCTGCCGGCGGCCGAGCATGGGCTGCTCACTCACGTCCAGGCGGTGGCGACCCCGGCGGAGTTAGGGGCGAAGTCGTGGCGGGTGGTGCTATCGAATCGGTTGGGGATCAGCGCCGGTGATGCCGGCCGACGGTTGGTGGAAGCTAGCCAGCTCGGTGCGCGGCGCACCGTCACCGGAGAACCGCTGGAACCCGAACTGGCGGCCACCGCCACCGCCCAGGCCCGCGGGGAGATCGGGGCCGAGCACGTCGGGGTGATCCGGGACTTCATGACCCACCTGCCGGCCGATGTGGATCCGGGGACCCGTCAGGCCGCCGAATCCCAGTTGGGCGGTCTGGCTGGCGGGTTGACCCCGGAGGGGTTGCGGGCGGTGGCCCGGCCGTTGTTGGGGTATCTGGATCAGGACGGCACCCTGGATGACGAACGCGACCACGCCCGCAAAC
>CAYPTG010000515.1:0-1541 GCA_964413455.1 uncultured Mycobacterium sp.
ACCCCGACCCGACGGCACTATCCACCGAGCAGGTGGCGGCCATCGCCCGGCGAGCCCGCTCGGTGCTGGTGGGGGTGTGCGTCGCGGCGGCCGTGGTGCAAGTCGTGTGCGCGTGGCTGGCCATCACCCCCCACGCCAACCGACCGGTCTGGACGATCGTGCTGGTCTCGGCGGTCGCCATCAACCTCATCATCGGTGCCCGCAAGTTCAACGACCGCGTCCAGGCGGTCGCGCTGGTCGGGTCGTCGGTGACTGCGCTGATGGCCATCGGCTACAAGTACGCGTGGAGCACCCCGGCCACCGACCTGGCGGCGGTGCTGACATTCGTCGGCGTCGCCTCCCTGATCGCGGTGGCGATTTTTCTGATCGGCTCCGCCGGCTGGCAGTACCTGTTCTCGCCGACCACCCGCAAGGCCGTCGAATGGTTGGGCTACCTGCTGACCGTGGTGATCCCCCTGCTGGCTGTTTACCTGCTGAACATCTTCTCGTTCCTGAGGACGCAGGGGCTGTGGTGGCGCTGAACCGTCGCGTCAGCCGGTCGCGCCGCGCGGTGGCCGTGGTCGCCCTGGCCTCCACGGTGAGCTCCGCGGCGATGCTCACCACCCCGGCGCCGGCCGGGGCCATCGCCCCGCCCGGCGTCGATCCCGCCGCGTTGCCGCCGCCCATCGTTCCCGGCCCCGAACAGGCGATGAAACAAACCTTCACCTGCTCATCGCCGATCACCATCGCCGAACCCGACGTCAGGTTGCCCGCCCCGGGTTTTGCGATGCTCAACATCGAGGCGGCCTGGCAGTACTCCACCGGAGCCGGGGTGACCGTCGGCGTCATCGACACCGGGGTCACCCCCAGCGCGCGCTTTCCCCGCCTCTACGCCGGCGGCGACTATGTGACCGGCCAGCCCGGCGACGGCGGCCTGGTCGACTGCGAAGGGCACGGCACCATCGTGGCCAGCATCATCGGCGCGGCTCCTGCCGATCCGGCCCGCACCCCGCCGCGCCGACCCGCCGATGCGCCGCCGCCGGCACCGGCCCCGCCGCCACCGCATCAGGGTGCACCGGTGACACCGCCGCCGGCGCCGCCCAAACCGGTGACGGTGACCGTCGAAACCCCCGCACCTGCTCCACCGGCGCCCGCGCCGCCGCCGGATGTACCACCGCCAGCTGCTGGCGCCCCGGCATCCCATCGCGGGCCGGACCCGGCGCCGTGGCCGGTCCGGCCCGCGGCATCAGGCGAACTCGTTCCCCTCGGACGGGACGCACCGCAGCAGCCGCCGCCCCCGCCTGCGCCGCCGCCAGGGGGCGACGGTGACGCCTTCGTCGGGGTCGCCCCGTCGGTGTCGATCATCTCGATGCGCCAGTCGTCTCAGGCATACAGCCCGGCCACCGGCGGTTTCGATCCCGACGGGCGCATCAGGAAAGCCGGTGATCTGCTGACCCTGGCCCGCTCGATTCGCCGGATGGCCGACCTGGGCGCCCAGGTCATCAACTTGTCGGTGCAGTCGTGTATGAGCGCCCACGACATGATCAACGACGCCCCGGTGG
>CAYPTG010000516.1:0-1536 GCA_964413455.1 uncultured Mycobacterium sp.
TCGCGTTCGCCGTGCACGACCAGCACCGGCACCCTGATCGAACTCAACTGATCGGTGTAGTCGGTCCTGATCCGGTTCCACGTGATTTCGGATCGCTGCCACTGCTCGAAGGTGCGCGATCCCGGCCCTCGGGCGGCGTCGACGATCTGCTCCAGCAACTCCGGGGTGAGGGCGTCCGGGTTGCGCATCGCCAGACGCATACCCCACTCGGCCAGCCTGCGGTTCCGGCCGTAGCGGCGCGTCACCCAGCCCAGCACCCCCGAACGCACCGCAGCCACCGTCAGCAACTGGACCGGCTCGGAGAATCGGCCCGCCGACACCCGTCTCATCAGCCCTCCTGTGTCCAAAAGCATTGCGCCTCTGACCTTTTGGGGCCGATCCAGGACATGCCCCAGGGTCAGCGCCCCACCGAGCGACAACCCACCGATGACATAGTCCTCGAGCTCGAGGGCGTCGATGAATTCGCCGACATAGCCGACCAGCCGCTCCTGGGTTGCCGGCCACGGCGCGGGGCGGCTTTGGCCGAATCCGGGATGGTCTGGAGCGATGACGCGGTAGCCCGCGGAGGCCAGTTGCGGTCCGACCTCGCCCCAGGACAACGCGGCGTTGTCGACGCCGCCGCCGTGTAACAAGAGCACCGTCGGCTCGGAATCGGCACCCCACTTCAGATACGACACCGGCCCGCAGGACAGCTGCACTGTCGAACGGGCTGACGTCATGCCCGTGGGTGCGCCTGGTCGTGAACGGCGCGCAGTCGCCCGATGGCGACATGGGTATAAAGCTGGGTGGTGGCCAGGCTGGAATGGCCGAGCAGTTCCTGCACCACCCGCAGGTCCGCGCCCCCTTCCAGGAGATGGGTGGCCGCACTGTGCCGCAACCCGTGCGGGCCGATGTCAGGGGCTCCGGGCACCGCCCCGACGGTCTGATGCACGACAGTGCGGGCCTGCCGCGGGTCCAGCCGACGCCCGCGGGGGCCGAGCAGCAGGGCCGGCCCGGAGTCCGGCGCCGCCAGATGCGGCCGACCCGCGGTGAGCCAGTCGCCCAGCGCGATCATCGCGGGACGCCCGAACGGGACGGTGCGCTGCTTGTTCCCTTTGCCGAGCACCCGCAGTACCCGCCTGCCGGTGTCGACGTCGTCGATGTCGAGGCCGCACAGTTCGCTGACCCGGATACCGGTGGCGTAGAGCATCTCCACGATGAGTCGGTCACGCAGCGCCAGCGGGTCGCGCTGCTGCGCGCCGAGGTCGGCGGCAGTCATCGCGGCCACCGCCTGGTCCTGACGTAGCACCGCTGGAAGTGTGCGACGAGATTTGGGCACCTGTAACCGCAGTGCCGGGTCGGTGGCCAGCACGCCCCGGCGAGCCGCCCAGGCGGTGAACGTCTTGACCGCCGAAGTCCGCCGGGCCAACGTGGTGCGCGCCGCCCCGCCGGAGGCCTGGGCCGCCAGCCACGACCGCAGCATCGGCAGGCCCAGCGCGCCGAGCCCCGCCCCGGGGGCGCGTTCGTCGATGAAGGCGAACAGCGAGCGCAGGTCGG
>CAYPTG010000517.1:0-1536 GCA_964413455.1 uncultured Mycobacterium sp.
GGGTGACCGAGCTGGAAGCCGCTACCTCAGGACGGGTGTCCTTCATGATCCGATTCGGCGCAGGCACATTGCCAGAGGCCAAGACCGTCATCCAGGCAGGCGACCAGGTCTACCTGGCGGCCATCTCCGGGCACATCGCCGAAGCCCTGGCCATCGCTGCTCTGCCCCCGGCCGAAGACCCGGAGACCCGATGAAGGTCGCGATCGCCGGGGCCGGGGCGGTGGGCCGCTCCATCGCCCGCGAGCTCGTCGGATCCCACGAAGTCACCCTGCTCGAACGCAACCCGGGCCACATCGACGTCGACGCGATCCCGGCGGCCCACTGGCGCCTCGGCGACGCATGCGAGATCAGCCTGCTCGAATCGATCAGCCTCCAAGAGTTCGACGTCGTCATCGCCGCCACCGGTGACGACAAGGTCAACGTGGTACTCAGCCTGTTGTCCAAGACGGAGTTCGCGGTTCCCAGGGTGGTGGCCAGGGTCAACGACCCGCGCAACGAATGGCTCTTCGACGAGGCCTGGGGGGTCGATGTCGCGGTGTCCACTCCCCGGATGCTGGCATCACTTGTCGAGGAAGCCGTGTCGGTCGGCGACCTGGTCAGGCTGATGGAGTTCAGCAAAGGCCAAGCCAACCTGGTCGAGATCACGCTGCCCGACGACACCCCCTGGGGCGGTAAACCGGTCAAACGGCTCGACCTGCCTCGTGACGCGTCGCTGGTGACCATCCTGCGCGGTCCGCGGGTCATCGTCCCCGAAGGTGACGAACCCCTCGAGGGCGGCGACGAACTGCTCTTCGTCGCGGTGAGTGAAGTCGAGGACCAGCTACGCGAACTGCTGCTACACCCGAGTCAGCGCTGAGTCTCGTCGGCGCGGTTCGGCATTGAGCCGGCCTGGTTTGCGATCGCGTCGTGCTGGTGCAGGGCCCGCTGCGCCGCCCTGATCGCCAGGTATGTCACCAGCGCCGCCACAGCCGTCAACGGCCAGCCCATCGCGATTCGGGCCACCCCCAACCAACCCGTCTTGTCGGCGTCGTAGAGGTGATGCTGCACCACGAACCGCGAGGTGAACACCACCACCCACACCAGGGTGGCCACATCGAACGCCAGGACCGCTTTGCGCACGCCCCGCCAGCGCCGGTCGTGGGTGTTGACCCAGCCCCAGACGTACCCGACCAGTGGGCGGCGAATGACGACCGAGACGGTGAACACGATCGCCCAGAACAACGACATCCAGATACCCAGCAGGAAATACCCCTTTGAGGCACCGACCAGATAGGCGATGAGAGCGCTGACTCCGACCGCGAAGAAACCCGACACGGCCGGCTGCACGGAATCCCGCCGCAGGAGACGCCACACCAGGATCAAGGTCGCCACAGAAAGCGCGGCGCCGATGGCCGCCATGAGTCCGAACGCGGACGAGACCGGCACGAACACCACGACGGGCAACGACGAATAGATCAGGCCCTTGATTCCGCCCATCTGTTCGAGGACGGCCGCTCCGCGTGGTCGTGAGGTGTGCTCACCCGGTTCGGCCCCGGC
>CAYPTG010000518.1:0-1531 GCA_964413455.1 uncultured Mycobacterium sp.
TGCCGGTGTCCGATCTGGCCGCCGCCGTGGTCCGGCTCAGCGATAACACCGCGGCCAACCTGCTGCTCGACCTGGCCGGCGGTCCGCCAGCGATCACCGCGTTCGCCCGGGCCGTCGGAGATGACCGCACCTGGATCGTCCGCCGGGAACCCGAGTTGAATACCGCGATCCCCGGCGATCCTCGGGACACCACCACCCCACGGGCGATCGGCACCGGGTTCCTGAACATGCTCGACGGCCCGGTCTTGGATGCCGCCCACCGCGCTGCGCTCGACGAGTGGATGCGCACCATCACCACCGGGGATCGCCAGATCCGGTCCAGTCTGCCGCCGGGCTGGGTGATCGCCGATAAAACCGGCGGCGGGGCCTACGGCACCACCAATGACGTCGGGGTGGCGTCCGGACCCAACGGCGAACGCCTGCTGCTGGCGATCATGACCAAGACCCGCTCCGCCGACCCGCAGGCCGCGCAACTGGTCCCGCTGATCGCCGAGGTGGCGGCGCTGGCCGTGCCCTGGCTGATCGGCGAAAGTTAACTAGCCGTCAGCACCCGGTGCGCCATCGGCACCGTCAGCGCCATCGGCACCGTCGGCGCCATCCGCGCCGGCGACTCCGCCCTTGCCGCCCTGGCCACCTTTACCGCCTTGTCCGCCCTGACCGCCGGCGCCGCCCGCACCCCCGGCACCGCCCGCGCCTCCGGCACCGCCACGGCCGCCGGCACCGCCGTGACCGCCGTTCCCTCCGGCTCCACCTGTCACAGTCGTCTCCTCGGTCGTTGATGGTGCCGATGATCCGACGGTCGTCTGGGACGTCATCGAGCCTTCGGCCGGAGCGATGGTGCGGGTGCAACCGGTGGTCACCGCCGCGGCCACGCCGACGACGGCGACGAATAACGCCGCACTGATCTTCACCACCGGCGCCAGTGTATGCCCCCGATCTGTCAGCTCAACCCTGTTCGCTACCGGCAATGGGCGGGCTTAACCCTGTTCGATACCGGCAATAGGCGGTATGCGGGTGGCCCGCACGTAGACGGTGTCGCCTTCCTGCAGCGCCAGCGCCTCGGCGTCGCCCCGGGTGATCTGGGCGATGAACGGCGCGCCGTTGGTGGCGCTGGTCAGCTCGACGCGCACTTCGAAGCCCAGATATACCACCCGATCGACGGTGGCCCGGATGACGCCGGTGCTCTCGGCGGTGCCTTCACCGGCGGCGACGGCCATATCCGGGGTGCGGCCCACCCGGATGTCGTGCGGGCGCACCAGAATCCCGTTGAGGGTGGAGACCGTCCCCAGAAACGACATGACGAACGAGTTAGCCGGGCTGTCGTAAACCTCGGTGGGGGTGCCGACCTGCTCGATGCGGCCCTTGTTGAGCACCGCGATCCGGTCGGCGACATCCAGCGCCTCGGACTGGTCGTGGGTGACCAGCACGGTGGTGACGTGCACCTCGTCGTGCAGCCGGCGCAGCCAGGTCCGCAGATCCTCGCGGACCTTGGCGTCCAGCGCACCGAACGGCTCGTCGAGCAGCAGCACTT
>CAYPTG010000519.1:0-1531 GCA_964413455.1 uncultured Mycobacterium sp.
GTAGTAGCTCGTGAAGCCGAGACGCTCGGTGTCGCTGCCGGCCCGGCCACGCCCACTGAAGAACAGCTACTTCCCGACCTGGTCGCCCGGCTGGAAATCGGCAGCATCGCCGCCCACGCGCTAACCGACCCACTGGGCCGCGCGGTATTCACCCACGTCACCGCCGGCGTTGACGCCGACGATGCCGCTGTCGACGACTATGCGCGCCGTAATCTCGGCCGGTTCACGCAGCGCACCGAACTCATCGAGCATCTCCGCGGAGCCGCCCGCAGGCGTACGTTCCGTATCTGGCTTGCCGAGCGCAGCGCCGAATTGGTCTGTCTTGCACCAGGTTTTGAACATCCCGGTGACCCTCGCCAACCGGACAACACCCACCGGCACTAATGACAGCGACCCTGGCTTTAGACATCGGCGGCACCAAGATCGCTGCCGGTCTGGTCGACGTGAACGGTCAACTGCTACACCAGAATCGGCAATCCACCCCGCGCAGCGCAGACCCCGACGAGGTGTGGGCAGCAGTCCAACACACCATCACCGACGCCTTGATCGCCGCCGGTGGCGCGGTCGACGGTGTGGGCATCTCTTCAGCCGGCCCGATCGATTTGTCCGACGGAACCATCAGCCCGGTCAACATCGCGGCGTGGCGCGGCTTCCCGATCCGCGACCGGGTGGCCGCCGCGGTTCCCGGGGTGCCGGTGCGGCTGGCCGGCGACGGTCTGTGCATGGCACTCGGCGAACACTGGCGTGGTGCCGGCCGCGGCGCGGAATTCCTGCTGGGCATGGTGGTGTCGACCGGTATTGGCGGCGGTCTGGTGCTCGACGGGGCGCCTTACGACGGACGGACCGGTAACGCCGGTCACGTCGGGCACATGGTGGTCGAGCTCGACGGGCCGCCTTGCACATGCGGCGGTCGCGGTTGTGTGGAAGCCATCGCCAGCGGGCCGCACCTGGCTGCCTGGGCTCGCGACCAGGGCTGGATCGGATCGAAGAATAGCGACGCCAAAGAACTCGCAGAGGCGGCCGCCGCCGGGAATCCGTTGGCGCAGAAGGCATTCCGACGCGGGGCGCGGGCCATCGCAGCGATGATCGCGTCGGTCGGGGCGGCATGCGACCTCGACCTGGTGGTCATCGGAGGGGGAGTGGCCAACGCGGGCCCGGTGCTGTTCGACCCGTTGCGCGCAGCGCTGCGCGACTACGCAGTGCTGGATTTCATCGCCGGCCTGCGGGTGTTGCCCGCCAAATTGGGCGGCGAAGCCGGACTGGTGGGTGCGGCGGCGCTACTGCGTGGTGACGGCCGTTTGGCCGACGGGCAGGCCACGGGCTAGTCTGGCTCGGTTCCACCGAAGACCGTTGGTTACCGAGTAATCGGTTGAAGGTCCCGCGATGTCGGGCGACCCACGCAGGAGGACGAGGTGAGAACGCGCTGATGTTGCGCGTTTCTGTACGCCCCGGCCGTCTGCGTCGGGGCGTTTGTATTTCCGGCCTTTCGATTCGGCCTTCGGCGGTGCGTCCGACACCACCAAGGAGGCAA
>CAYPTG010000520.1:0-1530 GCA_964413455.1 uncultured Mycobacterium sp.
CTGTGGGCGGCGCTGGGCCTGGTGCCGCAGCGCGGATACCTGTTCTCCGGCACCGTCGCCGACAACCTGCGCATAGGTAAGGCCGACGCCACCGAGGAGCAGATGTGGGCGGCGCTGACGGTGGCCGCCGCCGACGACTTCGTGCGCGCGCACCCGGCCGGCCTCGACATGCCGGTGGCCCAGGGCGGTATCAACTTCTCCGGCGGGCAGCGGCAACGGCTGGCGATCGCCCGGGCGGTGATCCGCCGGCCGGCGATCTACCTGTTCGACGACGCACTGTCGGCGCTGGACGTGCACACCGACGCCCGGGTCCGCGACGCGCTGCGCGAGGTGGCGGCTGATGCGACGGTGATTGTTGTGGCCCAGCGGGTTTCGACGATCCATGAGGCCGACCAGATCGTCGTGCTGGACGCCGGCCGGGTGGTCGGCGTCGGCACCCACGAGACGCTGCTGGAGAGCTGCCCGGCGTACGCAGAGTTCGTCGACTCCCAGTGCGCGGATGCCGGTGTGGGCGGCGATCGGTGAGCGCGCCGCCGATGCATCCCCGGATGCGGGCGATGTTGGCCGACCCGGCCGATGCCCGGTCCCGGGATTTCCGCGGCTCGGCCCGGCGGCTGCTGCGGCGGCTGTATCCGCAGCGCTGGGCGCTGGCGGCGGTGCTGGCGATGGCGCTGGGCAGCATCGTGCTGTCGGTGATCGGCCCCAGGGTGCTGGGCCATGCCACCGACCTGCTGTTCGACGGGGCCATCGGCCGCGGGCTGCCCGCGGGCAGCACCAAGGCGCAGGCGGTGGCCGAGGCCCGGGCCCGCGGGGACGGCACCTTCGCCGACATGCTGACCCGGATGAACGTCACCCCAGGCCAGGGGGTCGACTTCGCCGCGGTGGGCCGCACCCTTCTGCTGGCGCTGGTGCTGTATGTGCTTGCCGCGCTGCTGATCTGGGGTCAGGCACGGCTGCTGAACGTGATCGTGCAGCGGGCCATCACCGCGCTGCGGGCCGATGTGGAAGCCAAGATCCACCGGCTTGCGTTGAGCTACTTCGATTCCCGGCAACGCGGCGAGCTGCTCAGCCGGGTGACCAACGACGTCGACAACATTCAGACGTCGCTGTCGATGACGATCAGCCAGCTGATCACCGCGGTGCTCACCGTGGTGGCGGTACTGGTGATGATGCTCGTCATCTCACCGCTGCTGGCGTTGATCACGGTGGCGACGGTTCCGTTGTCGCTGTGGGTGATTCGGTCCATTACCCGGCGCTCGCGGGCGATGTTCGTCGCGCAGTGGGCCAACACCGGCCGGCTCAACGCGCACATCGAGGAGACCTACAGCGGGTTCACCGTGGTCCGGACGTTCGGGCATCGAGCGGCAGCCCAGGAGAGGTTCGACGCGCTGAACGCCGAGGTGTACCGGGCCGGGTTCGGCGCGCAGCTGTTCTCCGGGCTGATCGCGCCGGTGACCATGTTCATCGGCAACCTTAGCTATGTGGCGGTCGCGGTGATCGGCGGCTATCAGGTCGCCACCGGGCAGATCA
>CAYPTG010000521.1:0-1529 GCA_964413455.1 uncultured Mycobacterium sp.
CGGCACGGCCGCAACTCTTTTGAGGGTCACGCCACCCAGCGGGTATACAGCGTGCTGAACAAGACCCGGGCCTGCGATGTGATCGCCGACCATCCCCGGGTGCTGGCACTGCTGGACCGGCTGCTGCTGCCGAACTATCTGCTGTCGATGCTGCAGGTGATCAATATCTTGCCTGGGGAACCGGCCCAGATGCTGCACACCGACGAAGCCTTCTATCCGCTGCCCAGGCCGCGAAAAGCGTTGGGCGCGGCCACAATATGGGCGATCGACGACTTCACCGCCGACAACGGCGCCACCGACGTCATCCCCGGCAGTCACCTGTGGGGCGATGAGGATCCCGACCCCGGGAACCGTCAGCCGGTGGTGATGCCGGCCGGCTCGTGCGTGTTCTTTCCGGGCACGCTGTGGCACGGCGGCGGGGCCAATCGTTCGGCACGTCCGCGACTGGCGTTGACCGCCCAATACTGCGAGCCGTGGCTGCGCACCCAGGAGGCGTTCACCCTGTCGATGACTCGCGAGACCGTCCGCGCGGTGTCCGAGGACATCCGCCGAATGCTCGGGTACAGCATCCATCCGCCGTTCATCGGCCAGGTCGACGGTATGCACCCCAAGCGGCTGCTGGAGTCCTGACGGCCCGAGGTGGTCGCGCTCTGAACGCGGGCTGGCCCGAGTCGAGTTTCCGACCCGGGCCAGCCTTCGCTGCTACTTGCCGCTACTCGGACTCGCCGAGGATCTGGTAGACCTCGCGGCGGGCGTTATTGACGATCTCGACGATGCGCTGCTGCTGCTCCGGGCTGGCGGCGTGCGCGGCCTGGGCAACCGCACCGAACAGCTGCCGTCCCGCGTCGCGCAGGTTGCGCTGCCCGGGCTCGATGCCCTCGGCGATCTGCTCCCACGGCGGGGTGGCAACGCCTTCGGCGGCTCGCCGACCCTCCTCGGTCAGCTCGAAAAGCTTCTTGCTGCCATCGGATTCGGTGCCGGCGATCAGACCCTCGTCGACCAGCAGTTGCAGGGTGGGGTACACCGAGCCGGGGCTGGGCTTCCACACGCCGTCGCTGCGCTCGGCGATCTCCTGGATCATCTCGTAGCCGTGCATCGGCCGATCGGCGAGCAGCACCAGGATGGCGGCGCGCACGTCACCCCGCCGGCTACGTCCGCGGCCATGCCCGCGCCGTCCGCCGCTGAACCCGCCGGGACCGAAGCCCGGCCCGAACCCGCCGGGTCCGAAGCCAGGGCCGAACCCGGGACCGAAACCGCCGCGCGGCCCGAACCCGAACTGGTCGCCACCCATGGCGCGATCCCTCAGGTGCTCGCGCAACTGGTTGCGCATCTCGCGGTGAGCGTGCCGCCGGGCGTGCATCGGGCCGGGGCCAAAGCCGAAGCCAAACTCGTTGTGGCCGGGATGGCCCCGCCGGCGTCCGCATGAGTCATGTGAGCTGTGCACTTGACGTCCTCGTTTCTCGATTGGGAAACGCCGGATGCGCTTCCGATACGTTAACGATATATCGAAAGCTATCGAGATGCAACGG
>CAYPTG010000522.1:0-1521 GCA_964413455.1 uncultured Mycobacterium sp.
CTCGGAGCGCAGCCCGTCGGTGACCAGGGCCAGGTCGGTGTAGTCGTGGCCGCGTTCCCGGGAGGTGCGCTCGACCGAGGCCAGCTGATCTTCCATGACCGCCTTGGAGTCGAACAGCAACCGGCCGATCAGGGTGGACTTGCCGTCGTCGACCGAGCCGGCGGTGGCCAGTCGCAGCAGAGTGCTGGGTGCGGCGGAACGGGTGGCCGTGCCGGGCACCGGGGTGGCCACCGGCATCAGAAGTACCCCTCCCGCTTGCGGTCCTCCATGCCGGCCTCGGAAATCCGGTCGTCGGCCCGGGTCGCGCCACGCTCGGTGAGCCGCGACGTCGCGGTCTCGGCGATCACGTCCTCGACGGTCGCCGCGGTGGATTCCACACAACCGGTGCAGGTGACGTCGCCGACGGTGCGGAACCGGACCGAGGTTTCGAACACCGGCTCGTCGGCGTCGGGGGTGAGGAACTCGTGTACTGCCAGCAGCATGCCGTCGCGGCGGAACACCGGGCGGCGGTGGGCAAAGTAGATGGTGGGCAAGGTGATTCGTTCCTCGCCGATGTAGGACCAGATGTCGTACTCGGTCCAGTTGGACAGCGGGAAAGCGCGGATGTGCTCGCCCTTGCGGTGCCGGCCGTTGTACAGATTCCACAGCTCCGGGCGCTGGGCCTTGGGGTCCCACTGGCCGAACTCGTCGCGGAAGCTGAACACCCGTTCTTTGGCGCGGGCCTTCTCCTCGTCACGGCGCGCCCCGCCGAACGCGGCGTCGAACCGGTTCTCCCGAATGGCGCGCAGCAGCGTCACCGTCTGCAGCGGGTTGCGGGACGGCCCGTTGTCCACCACCCGGCCGGCGTCGATGTCGTCCTGCACCCTGGCGACGACCAGCCGCAGGCCGTGGGCGGCGACCAGCGCATCACGGGTGGCGATGACCTCGTCGAAGTTGTGGCCGGTGTCGACGTGCATCACCGGGAACGGCACCCGGGCCGGGGCGAACGCCTTGATGGCCAGGTGCAGCATCACGATCGAGTCCTTGCCACCGGAGAACAGCAGCACCGGCCGCTCGAAGTCGGCGGCCACCTCGCGGATGATGTGAATGGCCTCGGCCTCCAGCGAGCGCAGATGGCTCAGTTCATAGTGGCCCGGCAGTGGCTGGGCGGAATCCCCGTGGTCCGGCAGCGATCGGGCCGACTCCGACGCCGCCTCGGACACCGACTGAGTGGAATCACCCGGGCGGGCGAGCACCTGCTCCAGCATCTGTCACCTCATAAAGTTGGTAGAACTGACCAGATTTACCCGCTTAAGGAATTTAAGTAACGGTAGTCAGGGCCCGTCAGCGGTGTCAATCGCTGCGCGCGGCCGCCGTCGAACTCGACGAAATGGCGCAATCCACTCGCACAACCCCGCCCATGTGTCGGTTTGGGCGGAAGGGGGTGTCCTACCCTGTGCTGCATGCAACGACCGGTCGGGTGCCGCCGATGATCCGGTTCCTGGCGCGTCGACTGCTGAATTACCTGGTGTTGCTGGCGTT
>CAYPTG010000523.1:0-1520 GCA_964413455.1 uncultured Mycobacterium sp.
CCGCGCACCGGCATCGTCGGCGTGATCGGCCCCAACGGCGTCGGCAAGACCACGCTGTTCAAGACCATTGTGGGGCTGGAGGAACCGGACAGCGGCACGGTGCGGGTCGGCGAGACGGTCAAGCTGAGCTACGTCGACCAGAACCGGGCCGGCATCGACCCGAAGAAGACGGTCTGGGAGGTGGTCTCCGACAAGCTCGACTACATCGAGGTCGGGCAGAACGAAATCCCTTCCCGCGCTTACGTTTCGGCGTTCGGATTCAAGGGTCCGGATCAGCAGAAGCCGGCCGGTGTGCTGTCCGGCGGCGAGCGCAACCGGCTCAACCTGGCGCTCACCCTCAAACAGGGTGGAAACCTGCTGCTGCTCGACGAACCCACCAACGACCTCGACGTCGAGACGCTGGGCTCGCTGGAGAACGCGCTGGAAAAGTTCCCCGGGTGTGCGGTGGTGATCTCCCATGACCGCTGGTTCCTGGACCGCACCTGCACCCACATCCTGGCCTGGGAAGGCGATAGCGGAGACGAAGCCAAGTGGTTCTGGTTCGAAGGCAACTTCGGCGCCTACGAGGAGAACAAGGTGGAGCGGCTCGGGGCCGAAGCGGCCCGTCCGCACAGAGTGACCCACCGTCGGCTCACCCGCGACTAGTCAAGCGACCGATGCCGGCGCGAGAGCGCCGGAGGAGGAGCGCGACGGTCAGGACTAGGTCCCATTGTCCGACTTCTCCTCGGGACGCCTGCGTCCCGCATCGTCGCCGGACTAAAGTTTTGACGTGCGTATCACTGTCGATACGTACGCGTATCACTGTCGATACGTACGCCGACGCGGGAGGGCGACGCCATGACGGTTGGCCGCAAAACGTCCGATCTTGCCGCCGCGTACGCGCAGACGTACCGCGGACCGCATGGGGGAGCCGAAACCAGCGGCGCTGAGGCCGCCGAGACGCCGCCGACGGTGGTGGCCGACGCGCTGATCACCGCGCAGGAACAACTCGCTCACCGCCGCCAGATCGGTGAAACGTTGGTCGAGGTGCACGGCGCCGAGGACGCCGACGGGTTCGGCCCGGCCCTACAGATCGTCACCGACCAGGCCGACATGCTGATGGATTCGGTCACCGTGCTGCTGCACCGCCTCGGGGTGGCCTATGTGGCGCTGATGCATCCGGCCATGCGGGTCCGCCGAGACGCCGACGGCATCCTCACCGACTTCCGTCCGGCCGATGACCGCTCTCACGTCGACGCCGGCGACATCGAGGAATCCTGGATTCACATCCAGCTGTCCCCGACGGTCAACGCCCACGCGCTGGGCGAAGCCGTACGGCTGCTGCCGATGGTGGTGGCCGACGCCCGGCAGGTCGCCCAGGATTCCGCGGCATTGACCTCCACCCTGCTTGGGTTGGCCCACGAGATGGCCGCCGACGACGGCAGCAGGTTTCCCGGCGCCGACCGGATGGACATCTCCTACCTGCTGCGCTGGCTGGACGGCAATTTCGTACTGCTTGGCGCGCAACGCTGCACGGTGGT
>CAYPTG010000524.1:0-1198 GCA_964413455.1 uncultured Mycobacterium sp.
GCCTCGGAAGGCTCCCCTACTACGGCGTATATGCTCGCGCGCCGCAGGGCGAGACCCTTTCCGCCGACTGGCGATTTCCTGAACCGGAAACCAACGTCTTGATCGCGACCCCGTGTCACGACTGGACCTACTCCACCCATTACCTGGTGTCCATGCTGGCAACGCAGAAGCACCACCTTAGCCGCGGCATCCCGTTCTCGGGTCCGCTGTCCTGGTCCGGTGCCGAAGTTGAGCGAGCGCGCTGCTCGATGCTCGCGGTCTTCATGGCGGATCCCAAGTACACGCACATCTGCTTCATCGACTCCGACCAAGGCTGGCCAGGAGATGCCATCGAGCGCCTGGTCAGCCACGGAGTAGACGTCGTCGGCGTGCCGATCCGCAAGAAGACGCAAGAAGTCCAGTGGAACTTCAACGTCGCCGACCCCACGAATGTCGAGATCAAAGACGGCTTGATGGAAGTGACCGGAATCGGCACCGGAATGCTGCTGATTTCCCGAGCTTGCGTTGAGCGGATGTTCGCCGCTTACCCCCAGTTGATGGTCACCAGCGACGACGAGTTGCCGCACAACCTCAGAGGCAGCCTCTATGCGCTGTTCCAGAGAACGATCGACAACGGCGAGTACGTGAGCGAGGACCTGATGTTCTGCCGGCGCTGGACTGCGATCGGCGGCAAGATCTACGCCGACCCCGGTATCGAAATCTGTCACGCGGGGCGGGCGGAGTTCACTGGCCGGTTGGCTGACTTCTTTCAAGTCCCGGCGATGGAGACCGTATGAAGCAAGTCCGATTTTTGAAGAACAGCACCCCCTACAACGCGGGCGAGATCGCCGGCTTCTCGGATGCGATCGCCAATGGCTTGATCGCTACGCGAGTTGCAGAGGCGGTTGGGGCTAGCGGATCGAAGTCCGTCTCCGGCGGAGAAAAGAGATTCGACGTCCCCACCCAGAAGGAATCCAAGCCTGAGCGCACAAAAGAGTTGAAGCCAGAGCAGACGAAAGGATCGAAGTCCGAGGAGTAACCCATGGCCGACGTACCCGTCACCGTACAAGACATCAGCCGCGTTGGGCTGGCTGCGACCTACAACACGGACCTCGCGACCGACGACGTCTATCAGATCGCCAACGACGGCAAGGTTTTCGTGCACATCAAGAAGACCGGCGCCGGTACTTGCGTGGCGTCCGCGAACATTCCCCGCACG
>CAYPTG010000524.1:1208-1520 GCA_964413455.1 uncultured Mycobacterium sp.
CAACAGCGGCCAATATCCCCCGCACGATTGACGGGCAGACGGTCTCCGATAAGACGGTCTCGATTCCGCCGACCACCGGAGATAAGTTCTGGGGGCCGTTCCCGGTGAACGATTACGGCCGCACGCTGGAGCTCACCTTCGACGAGGTCACTGGACTCAGTTTTGCCGTCCTGCGATAACCCATGGCTAAGCCGACCACAGCGGAGTTGCGCGAGCACGTCGAGACGGATGTCTCGGATACGGCTTTACAGCGGCTGATCGACGCCGAATACAGCGCGTTGATCAAGACGTTCGGGGCTGAAGCGTCTCAGG
>CAYPTG010000525.1:0-253 GCA_964413455.1 uncultured Mycobacterium sp.
GGACCGAGCAGGCTCGCGAAATCGGCCGCAAGACCGTCGACTTCTACCTCGGCCTGTCGAATTACGTGAACAACTGGAAGCGGCTGGGCTTCACCGAAGACGATCTGGTCAGGCCAGGCAGCGACCGCTTCATCGACGCGGTCATCGCCTACGGTTCCCCGGAGCAGATCGCCGCTCGGCTGCAGGAGCATCACGCCGCCGGCGCCGACCATGTCGCAATCCAAGTGCTGGGCGGATCCAACGAACTGCTGGC
>CAYPTG010000525.1:263-562 GCA_964413455.1 uncultured Mycobacterium sp.
AGGAACTGGCCGGACCGCTGGGCATCACCCCCTGACGGATTTGCGGCAGGCTAGGGTTTGACCATGCGGCTGCTGGTCACCGGTGGCGCCGGCTTCATCGGCGCGAACTTCGTACACGCAGCGGTCCGCGACCATCCCGAGGTCGCCGTGACGGTGCTCGACGCCATGACCTACGCAGGCAGCCGGGAATCCTTGGCCCCGGTCGACGGTGAGATCCGGCTGGTGCAAGGTGACGTCACCGATACCGAACTGGTCGGCAAGCTGGTTCATCTCCGCGGCGCGCTGGCGGGCGTTCTCCG
>CAYPTG010000525.1:572-1518 GCA_964413455.1 uncultured Mycobacterium sp.
CGCCGAAACCCACGTCGACAATGCGCTCGCGGACCCGGAGCCATTTGTGCACTCGAACATCCTCGGGACGTTCTCCGTGCTTGAGGCGGTGCGCCACAACAGAGTTCGACTACACCACATATCGTCTGACGAGGTATACGGCGATTTGGCCCTCGATGACGGACAACGATTCACCGAGACGACGCCGTACAACCCCTCCAGTCCGTACTCGTCGACCAAGGCCGCCGCCGACATGCTGGTCAGAGCCTGGGTGCGCTCGTATCGGGTGCCGGCGACGATCTCGAACTGCTCGAACAACTACGGCCCGTACCAGCACGTGGAGAAGTTCATCCCGCGCCAGATCACCAACGTGCTGACCGGCCGTCGCCCAAAGCTCTACGGCAGCGGCGCCAACGTCCGGGACTGGATCCACGTCGACGACCACAACAGCGCAGTCTGGCGGATCCTCGCCGACGGTGATTTCGGCCGCACCTACCTGATCGGCGCGGACGGCGAGCGCGACAACCTGTCGGTGATGCGCACGATCCTTCATCTGATGGGCCGAGCTGTTGATGATTTCGACCACGTCACCGATCGGGCCGGCCACGACCTGCGGTACGCGATCGATGCCTCTCCGTTGCGCGCCGAGCTCGGTTGGCGGCCTGCGCATACGGACTTCGAGGCGGGCTTGCAGGAGACCGTCGACTGGTACCGGAACAACGAAACGTGGTGGCGCCCACTGAAAGATGCAGTGGAGGCCGAATACGAAGAACGCGGTCAGTGAGGTGGAGGTTCGCGAGCTGTCCGTTCCGGGCGCCTGGGCGCTGAGTCCGCAGTTACACAAGGACCCGAGAGGGCTGTTCTTCGAATGGTTCACCGAATCTGATTTCACCGCGTTCGCCGGGCATCACTTCGATATGCGGCAGGCGAACTGCTCGGTGTCGGCGGCCGGGGTCCTACGGGGCCT
>CAYPTG010000526.1:0-1516 GCA_964413455.1 uncultured Mycobacterium sp.
CCGCGTGGCCGCTGTGGGCCTGGCTGGGCACCGTCGCGGTGCTGACGCTGGGCGGCCCCGGCGGCGACGTCGTGTTCGGCGGCCGCGGGGTCATGGGCTTCGGGGTCCTGCTGTTGCTGTTCCTCGGCACCGCGCCCGCCGCGCTGGTCCTGCGCGGCATGCGTTGATCGGACCGACGGCGCCACTTCCGCGGCGGGTTCGGCGGGTGTGACGTCCGCGGTGACGGCCGGTGCTTCCTCGGCCGGCACTTCGGTCACCGCCGGTGTCTCGACGGCCGTCTCAGCGGTCGGTGCCGCGGCGCCATCGGCCGCTTCGACCGCTGCCACCGTCGGGCTCTCATTGGCCGTAACCGGTGCCGTCACGTCCGAGGTGACGGTCTGCGCATCGGCCACCACCGTCTCCGCGCTGGCCTCCGCGCTCACCACCGAAGCTGCGGTCGCCGCGGCCGGTGCCGCACTGGCCGCGTCGGCCACCGCGGCGCTCGGGAACGGCGGCCACGGCGGCAGCGGCGGGAACGGGATCAGGCTCTCGATCCACGCGATGCCGTAGTTGACGAAGTTGGTCGCCGACTCCTGGATGCCGGTCTGGATATCCGGCCCGATCTGGGCGAAGTTGAGGCCGAGCACGTCAGCGACGGTGTACACGCCGGCCTGCACCAGCGGCTCGATCGTGAAATAGGCCATGCTGATCCCGGGCGCCACCCACCACAGCCCCGGGACGAAGCTCACACCCCACTGCACCAGTTCGAAACCCCAGGCCACCCACGGCTCGATCGCGTCGTAGGTGTTCTTGATGAAGCTCTCCACGCCGCCGGTTGCAGCGGCCAGGGGAGTGGCCGACTCCGCCGCGGCCAGAGGAGCGGTGTCCGCAGCCGCGGCCAGGGCGGTGACCACGTTGGTGGCCGCCGCTGGCAGCGCGGTGACCGTCGGCTGGATCAGCGGCGCCAGCGCGGCGCTCAGCCGGATGGCCGGCGCGATGAGCTTGGTCGATGTCGACCCGTCGACCGGGTGCACCGCTACCGCACCGAGCATCGCGGTGCTCACCCCGGCGATCAGCAGCGCCCGGGTGGACGTCCGCACCGATCGGATCGACTGGCCGAACTGCCTGGACTCGTCCATCGCTGCCCCCTCACTGGTTGCTGACATTTCCCTGAGAAAGTCTACCGAAAAGCTGAGAAACCCACAGAAGTCGCAGGCTGCTGCGCCGGGGCGCCGCCCCCACCGCGGGTATTACTGTGGTGCTATGTCGGCGCGAATCACCCCCGGCACTTCGCTGCCGACACCCGCCGTGCCGCCGAAGGTGCCTGCCCCGTCCCCGGCCGCGCTGCGCCGGGTGCTCCGTCGGGCCCGCGACGGGGTGGCGCTGAACCCCGACGAGGCTGCGGTCGCGATGACCGCCCGCGGCGACGACCTTGCCGACCTGTGTGCCAGCGCGGCGCGGGTGCGTGATGCCGGCCTGGCCTCGGCCGGCCGCCGAGGCCCCAAAGGCCTACTGCCGGTGTCCTTTTCGCCGAAGG
>CAYPTG010000527.1:0-1514 GCA_964413455.1 uncultured Mycobacterium sp.
CCAGCAGCACCAGCAGCGAGACCACCAGCACCACCGCCGAGGAGCGGTCGGCGATCTGCATCGCGATCAGCCAGGCGATATGCCCGAGTATCAGGCCACCCGCACCGGCGACGACAACCGTTCTCACGAATGCGTCTCTAGAAGTTGATCATGTGGCCGGCCAGCCCGTGGAAGCATTCCTGCAGCGCTTCTGACAGCGTCGGGTGGATGTGCACGTTGCGGGCCAGCTCGTTGGCGGTGAGGTCCCACTTCTGCGCCAGGGTCAGCTCCGGCACCAGTTCGGAGACGTCCGGCCCGATCAGGTGCGCCCCCAGCAGCTCGCCGTACTTAGCGTCGGCGATCACCTTGACGAAACCGGTGGGGTCGGCCAGCCCGTGCGCCTTGCCGTTGGCGCTGAACGGGAACTTGGCCACCTTGACGTCGTAGCCCTCGGCGCGGGCCTGCTCCTCGGTGAGCCCGAAGCTGGCGACCTGCGGCTGGCAGAACGTCGCCCGGGGCATCATCCGGTAGTCACCCAGTGTCATGGTTTCCGCACCGCCGATGGTTTCCGCGGCCACCACCGCCATCGCCTCGGCAACGTGGGCAAGCTGCAGCTTCGCGGTGACATCGCCGATGGCGTAGATGTGTCCGACGTTGGTGCGCATGTAGTCGTCGATGGCAATCGCGCCGCGGTCAGTGAGCGCCACGCCGGTGGTCTCCAGACCGAAGCCCTCGACGTTGGGCGCAAATCCGATGGCCTGCAACACTTTATCGGCCTTGAGTTCTTCGGTGACACCGTCCTTGCTGACCACCACGGTGACCGTCGAGCCGTCGTCGTTGATGGATTCCACCTTGGTGCCGGTGCGGATCTTCACGCCGAGCTTCTTGTACTGGCGTTCGATCTCCTTGGACACCTCGGCGTCCTCGTTGGGCAGCGCTCGCGGCAGGAACTCGACGATGGTCACGTCGACGCCATAGTTGGTCAGCACGTAGGCGAATTCCATGCCGATCGCGCCAGCCCCGGCGATGATGATCGACCCGGGCAGGTCGCGGTCCAGGATCTGCTCTTCGTAGGTGACGACGTTGCCCGACAGCGAGGTGCCCGGGATCAGCCGGGTGCTGCTGCCGGTGGCGATGATGGCGTTGTTGAACGTCACCGTTTCGGTTCCGCCGTCGTTGAGGTCGACGACGATGGTATTGGCGTCGGTGAAGCGGCCGTACCCGTTGATCTCGGTGATCTTGTTCTTCTTCATCAAGTAGTGCACGCCGGCCACCCGGCCTTCGGCGACCTTGCGGCTGCGGTCGAACGCGGCCCCGAAGTCGACGCTGACCTCGCCGCTGATACCGAACGTCGCCGCCTCTTTGGTGAGGATGTGCGCCAGTTCGGCGTTGCGCAGCAACGCCTTTGACGGGATGCAGCCGACGTTGAGGCACACCCCGCCCCAGTATTTCGGTTCGATGATGGCCGTGTTCAGGCCGAGTTGCGCGCTGCGGATGGCCGCGACGTATCCGCCGGGTCCGGCGCCGAGGACGAC
>CAYPTG010000528.1:0-1512 GCA_964413455.1 uncultured Mycobacterium sp.
GGGACCGACCCATGAACTGAGCGGTGCCGGTGGCTCGGTGAGGTGGTCCAGCCGCGGGCCGGCGCCCTCGATCAGATGGCGCGCCAAGGCGATCGACGCCGCGAACTCGTCGCGGCGCACCGTGTAGCGGGCCAGCACATCCCCGGTCGTCGCACCGGCCGCGGTGACCGGTAGCGCGACGGTGGGATGCTCGACGCGTGCGTCGGTGGCGACCCCGCTAGCCCGGGCGACGAAGCCCAGGCAGCCCAGTTCGTCGGCCTGCTCGGCGCTCAGGATCGAGGTGCCGGCGAACCGGTCGTAGACCCCGGCGTTAGCCAGGGTGAGATCGGCGACCTCGGCCAGGTCGGCGCCGATCTCCGCGAGTTCGCCCGGGTCGGGCAGCGCCAGCAGCCGCACCCCGCCGGGGCGGATCGCGCCGCGCAGCAGCCGGTGACCGGTCACCGCGTCGTTGATCCGCAGCAGCCGCTCCCGGATGCGCTGGGCGTGGGCGTTGGCCAGCGCGAAGCCGACGTCATTGGCCAGCGCACCCAGGTCGGCGGCGTGGTTGTAGAGGCGCTCCAGTTCGATCAGCAGCGCCCGCAGCCGGTGCACCTCGGCCGGGACGACGATGCCCAGCGCGTCCTCGACGGCCAGGCTGTGCGCCAGCGCGTGGCCCGCCGATGTGTCCCCACTGATCCGTTCGGCGATCTCGGTTCCGGCCAGCGAGGCCCGGCCCTGGAACAGCTTCTCGATCCCGCGGTGGGTGAACCAGAGCCGGATCTTCAACCGCAGCACCGTCTCCCCCACCACCGAGAACCGGAAGTGGCCTGGCTCGATGAGTCCGGCATGGATCGGCCCGACCGGGATCTCATAGACGCCGGCGCCGTCCACGGTGAGGAACGGGAACCCGCCGTCGGCGCTGAACTGCGGTGCCGGCCCGGCGTCGGCACGCATCGGATGCCAGTCCTGCGGCCAGTGCGCGTGCCGGACCAGTCGGTGCGGACGTGGATGCCCGCTCAGCTCGATCCCGTAGAGGTCCATCATTTCCCGCTCGAAACGCCCGGCCGGGAACGACAGGTAGGCCAGCGATTGCAGCCGACGGTCCTCGGCCGGCACGGTCAGGGTGAGCTCAGCGCGGCGATCGGGATTGCCGACCAGGAACAGCGACACGATCCGCACCGCGTCACCGTCGTCGTGGGCGGCGACCAGCGCCAGCCGGTAGCCGTCGGCCAGCAGGTCTTCACTAGCCTCGGCCCACTCGTCGGCGTTGACGGAGCGCCGAAGCCACTGGGCGCTCACCCGGGCAGCCCGAGTTGTGTTGCGGCGGTGTGCAACAGGGGGCCCAGCGGGCCGGCGGTGACGCCCAGCGCGAAGCAGGCGACCACCCCGACCGCCAGCGCCATACCTACCGTCACCGGCACTCGTATCGCGGGTGACCCCGCTGCCGGCTCGCCGAACAGCAGCTGGGCGCTATTGCGGACCAGCGCGGCGAAGGCGATGACGATCAGCAGCGCCGCGATGCCCAGCACCCAG
>CAYPTG010000529.1:0-1504 GCA_964413455.1 uncultured Mycobacterium sp.
GGCGAAACCGTCGTCGACGCTGGTGCCGGTGGTCTGGCAGTCCTTGGTGCCACCGCGGCCGGTGGGCACCTGCCGGGTCAGTGAGGCGTCGTTGGCGCCGTTATGCCCGGGGTCGAGGAAAACGATCATCCCCGCGACACTGCCCGGTGCGGCCTGGGTGACCGGAGCGCTCAGCGATGACGCAACGAGCACTAGGCCGGTGGCCACGGGGGCCGCGACACGCTGCAAGAACTTCGACACGAGGGCCACGGTAATCCTTCGGCGTCTAGGCTTGAAGTCACCGCGGCGCAAACCGCAAGGCCGCAATCAACTCGAGACGACAATGCAAGGAGACCGTCATGCAACCCGGTGATCCCGGCGATCTGGGAGCCTTCGGCCTGCAGGTTCCCCAGCAACAGGTGCCGCCGGAGGCGGTGCAGGGCCTCCAGCAGCTGCAAGCAGCACTGGTTCAGGCCCATCAGATGCAGCACAAGCTGATGGAAGCCCAGCAGCAGATCGCCGCTACGCAGGTCGAAGGCGAGTCCGGCGGAGGTCTGGTGAAGGTCACCCTCAACGGCGAGGGCCAGGTCATCGCGGTGCGGATCGACCCCCAGGTGGTCGACCCCAACGATGTGGAAACGCTGGAAGACCTCGTCGTCGCGGCGTTGACCAACGCCGCCGACAACATGCGGGAGACGGTCAAGACGATCCTGGGCCCGCTGGCTGCCGCCTCGGGTCAACCGCAGCCGGAGTAACGCCTTGTTCGAGGGTCCCGTCCAGGATCTGATCGACGAACTCGGCAAGCTGCCGGGTATCGGGCCCAAGAGCGCGCAGCGGATCGCCTTTCACCTGATCTCGGTGGAGCCGCCCGATATCGACCGGCTGACCAGGGTGCTGGGGCGGGTGCGTGACGGTGTGCAGTTCTGCGAGACGTGCGGCAACGTCTCCGACGCCGAGCGCTGCCGGATCTGCAGCGACGCCCGTCGGGACGGGACCCAGGTGTGCGTGGTCGAGGAACCCAAGGACGTGCAGGCCGTCGAACGCACCCGGGAGTTCCGCGGGCGCTACCACGTCCTCGGCGGGGCACTCGATCCGCTTTCCGGGGTAGGGCCCGACCAGCTGCGAATCCGCCAGTTGCTCAACAGGATTGGCGAGCGGGTCGACGGCGTGGACATCACCGAGGTGATCATCGCGACCGACCCGAACACCGAGGGCGAGGCCACCGCTACCTATCTGGTCCGCATCCTGCGCGACATCCCCGGCCTGACCGTCACCCGGATCGCCTCCGGTCTCCCGATGGGCGGCGACCTGGAGTTCGCCGATGAGTTGACCCTGGGCCGCGCCCTGTCCGGCCGCCGCGCGATGGTCTAGTCTGCCCGATGGTCTAGTTCGCCCAACCCGACAAACGGGCGGGAAAGTGCGAGTGAATCGCGCCATTTCGTCGATCTCGGGGTGCCGTCGAAGGTGACTGGCACGTTGTCGGGCGCCACCGGCATGATCCCGACATGGTTGAAGTCTTCTTAGG
>CAYPTG010000530.1:0-1503 GCA_964413455.1 uncultured Mycobacterium sp.
CAGCCGGTCGGCTTCCTGGGCCATCTCCCGGGCCCGGTTGGTCCGGTCCACCAGATCCCGCCGGGCCACCAGCCATTCGTCACGCAGTTTTCGGTAGCGCTCCAGGGCGGGCGCGGCGTCGGCGAAGCGGTCCAGTGCGCCGCGCTGCTCGTCGGGCCGCATCAGCCGCAGCTGGTCGTTCTGGCCGTGCAGGGTCAGTAGCCCGGTGGTGAAGGTGGTCAGCGTCTTGGCCGGTACGCTGCGTCCGCCGAGGTAGGCCCGGGACGGGCCGGCCCGGCTGACCGAGCGCAGCGCGATGATGCTGCCGTCGTCGTCGCGGTCGGCGCCGGAGGACTCCAGGATCTCATCGACCTCCGCGGCGGTGGCCGGGGTGATTTCGGCGGTGCTGAACCGGCCCTCCACCACCGCCCGCTCGGAGCCTGACCGGACCCGGGTGGCATCGGCGCGGGCGCCACCGAGTAGGTGCAGCCCGGTGACGACCATGGTCTTTCCGGTGCCGGTCTCGCCGGTCAGCACGGTCAGTCCACGGTCGAATTCCGCTGTGGCCGAACTGATTGCGCCCAGCGACTCGATCCTGATCTCGGCCAGCATCGGCTACTGCTCACGCCAGCTGGTCACCGGCAGCCGGAATTTGCGCACCAGCCGGTCGGTGAACGGGGCGCTGTCCAGCCGCACCCATTTCAGCGGGGACCGGCATTTGGTCACCTGCAGCCGGGCACCGGCCGGAACCGCGGCTTCGCGGCGGCCGTCGCAGATCACGACGGCATCGGCGTTGTCCGGGCCGACGTCGACGGTGATCACCGCATTGGGGTTGGTGACCATCGGCCGGGCGAACAGCGCGTGCCCGTTGTTGGGTACGACGATGATGGCTTCCAGATCCGGCCACACCACCGGGCCGCCGGCGGAGAAGGCGTATGCGGTAGAGCCGGTCGGGCTGGACACCAGCACTCCGTCACAGCCGAACGCCGTCACCGGCCGGCCATCGATAGGGACCATCTCGCCGAGCACGCCTTGGTGGATGTCCTTCTCCAGGCTGGCCTCGTTGAGCGCCCAGCCGCGGGAAAGCACCTCATCGCCGACGCTCACCTCCACGTCCAGGGTCATCCGGTGCTCGATGCGGTAGTTGCGGACGATGACGTGCTCAAGGACGACGTCGATCGCTTCGGCTTCCGCTTCGGCCAGAAAGCCGATCCGGCCGAGATTGACTCCGAGAACCGGGATTTCGGCGTCGCGGGCCAGTTCGGCGGCCCGCAGGAAGGTGCCGTCGCCGCCGAGCACCATGACCAGTTCGCAGCCCTCGGCCGACCGGGGTCCGCCGTCGACGGTTTCCACCGTGGCGCCGGTGGCCCGCAGTTCGGCCGGGTCCAGGTGCAGCGCTCCCCGGTCGACGGCCTCCCTGGCCAGCACCCGCAGCCGGATACCGTTGTCGCCCAAGGTCTTTGCCACCCGATGCGCAGTCTCGTTGGCTTCACTGCGGCCGGGATGCATGACCAGCAGCACGGT